>DAOUPC010000069.1 GCA_030626365.1 Paracoccaceae bacterium | reverse complement strand
AGCGATCGTTGCCGCGCTAAGGTCGGGGGATGGCGAGTTGGCAGAAAGAACGCTGCGCGGGCATGTGGCGATTCAGGGTGAGAAATTCCATATGCTGATGTCGAGTTTACGCACGGCGGCCCAGTAAGCGGGCCAGCAAGGCGGGCCATTCGTGGATAGATGCAAAATAGCGGCGTTGTTTTCTGTTTAAGCGCGGCAAAACCCTGTAAGGGGCAAACAGAACTCCCACTCAGCAAAAGAAGGCTTTTCGTGACACCTGAAGAGATCAAGACAATGTTCACCAGGCCCAATGGCGATTACGTTTTTGCCCGCTGGGGACGCCCGATTGCCCCCGTGGTGTTCGGCGTTCAGGAAGAGACGCTTTCAGTCGTAAAGGGCGCATTCGAGGCGATCACCACGCTGGCCGGGCACCCGATGGACGAGGTGGACCCGGAACTGGGCAGTAACTGCATGATGTTCTTTTTCCGGGACTGGGGCGAATTGCTGGATGTGCCGGATCTGGGTCGTCTGGTGCCCGATCTTGCGGCGCTGGTGACGCGGCTGGAAAAGGTGGGGGCCAGCCAGTACCGGGCCTTTCGGTTCGACGAACATGGGGCAATCCAGGCGGCATTCGTGTTTCTGCGGATGCAGGGAAAGATGGCCGAACAACCCGCCGAGGTTCTGGCGCTGGGGCAGGTGGTGCAGATCATGCTGGCCTGGTCCGATGCCGCGTTTCAGGAATGTTCGCCTTTGGCGGTGGTCCAGGAAACCACCATATTGCGCCCCGAGATTGCCGATTTGATCCGGGCGGCTTACGATCCGGTGATGCCGGTCACGGCGCGCGACGCGGGACACAGCCTGCGCCTGTTTGCGCGGATGCAGGCGCAACAAAAGGTATAGGGCATGTCGCGGACGAACCATTGGGACGGGGTATATGATGCCCGCAGCGAAGAGAACCTGACCTGGTTCGAGGCCTGCCCAGAACTGTCCCTTGACCTGATTGGCACATACGCCAGCCCAAAGGGTGCGGTGATTGACATCGGCGCGGGAACATCGCGTCTGGTCGATCACCTTTTGGCGCGGGGATACCCGGATATATCGGTGCTGGATCTGTCACAGGCGGCGCTGGATGTGGCGCGGGCCCGTCTGGGGGCGGACGCGGGGCGGATACGTTGGATTGCGGCGGATATTACCACCTGGCGCGCCACACGGGCCTGTGCGGTGTGGCATGACCGGGCGGTGTTTCATTTCCTGACCGGGGATGCGGACCGGGCCGGCTATATTGCGGCGATGCAGGGCGCATTGGCCCCCGGCGGCCACGCGATTATTGCCACGTTTGCCGAGGACGGGCCAGAATCCTGTTCCGGCCTGCCGGTGGTGCGATACACGCCCGACACCCTGATGGCCGCGTTGCAGCACCACGCGCCCGGTTGTTTCAAGGCGGTGGAATCCCGGCGGTTCAGCCATGTGACCCCCAAGGGCAACCAACAGAAATTTCAGGTCAGCGTATTCCGGGTATCGGGATAAAAAGGACGCCTGAACACCCTCTACCCGCGCATTTCGAAGAAGTGCCAGCCCCCCGCCAGCCCCCGGCCAGCCCCACGGCGGGGGCTTGCCGCCCGCGCATGAACCTGATTGAGTGTGCATTGCTGGTTTTGAGGGTGCTGAACCATGACCCATACCTTTCCGATATGCGTTTACTATGAAGACACCGACATGGGCGGGGTGGTTTATTACGCCAATTACCTGCGGTTCATCGAACGGGCGCGCAGCGACTGGGTGCGCACCTTGGGCATCGACCAGAACGCCATGCGCGACGAAGGTATCGTCTGGGTGGTGCGCCGGGTCGAGGCCGATTACCTGTCTGCCTCAAAGTTCGAGGATGACCTGGTGGTGGAAACCACGATGGCCGCTGTCACCACCGCGCGGCTGGTGATGGATCAGGTCGTGAGGCGGGGTGATACGGTGATTTTCCGGGCCCGCGTTACCGCCGCGTGCATGAATGCGGCGGGCCGTCCGGTCCGATTGCCAGCGGAGATTCGCGCATTGCAGGAATAAACCCACGGGTTTCACCTGATCTGTTGGCATTTCGCTGCGATCTGGGCTAGCGTGGCGTCAATCAAGGCCGAAACAATACGGCCGCAGGTAGTGAGCAGATACATGGAAGCAGAAACACTGGCGCTGGCGCAGGGGGTTGATTTCTCTTTGTGGGGCCTATTCGCGCGGGCGACCCTGGTCGTAAAACTGGTAATACTGATGCTGACGATGGCATCGTTCTGGGCCTGGGGGATCATCTTTCAAAAGCTGATCACCTATCGTGCCGCCCGGCGCGAGGCGGGCGCGTTCGACACGGTCTTCTGGTCCGGAGAGCCGCTGGATACGCTGTTTGAACAGACCGGCGCGCAACCAACCGGCAGTTCCCAAAGGATATTCGCGGCAGGCATGACCGAATGGCGCCGCTCGCATCGTGATGATGGCGGGCTGATCGCCGGGGCGCAGGCCCGCATAGACAGGTCGATGGATGTGGCCATCGCCAAGGAAAGCGAAGGCCTGCAAAGCGGGCTGACGGTGCTGGCCACGGTGGGATCAACCGCGCCGTTTGTCGGGCTGTTCGGGACGGTCTGGGGCATCATGAACGCGTTCATCGAGATTGCTGAACAACAAAACACCAACCTTGCCGTTGTGGCACCGGGCATCGCCGAGGCGCTGCTGGCCACTGGTCTGGGTCTGTTGGCGGCAATTCCGGCGGTGATCTTTTATAACAAGCTAAGCACAGACAGTGACCGGATCGTCGCGGGCTACGAGGCATTCGCGGATGAATTCGCCACCATCCTGTCGCGTCAACTGGACGCCTAGGTCATGGGCGCGGGTGTACAGCAATCCGGGGCAGGCGGCGGGCGCCGGCGCAGGCGCGGGCGTAACCGGACCCGGCCAATGGCAGAAATCAACGTCACCCCTTTTGTCGACGTGATGCTGGTGTTGCTGATCATCTTCATGGTTGCGGCCCCGCTGATGACGGTGGGGGTGCCGGTGGACCTGCCCAAGACGGCCGCCGGGGCGTTGGCGTCCGACTCTGAGGAACCGCTAAGCGTGACAATCACTGCCAGCGGCGAGGTGCAGATCATGACCACGCCCACGCCCCGCGACCAACTGGTGGCCAAACTGCGGGCGATTGCGGCGGAACGTGAAACGGACCGGGTGTTTTTGCGCGCGGACGGGTCGGTGCCTTATCGGGACGTGATGCAGGTCATGGGTGCGTTGAATGCAGGTGGATTTTCCAATGTCGGGCTGGTGACGGATATCGGTGGCCCGACGCTGGATGAAGCGGAACAGTGAGGCCTCGGGGTTGCAGACCGGTACCAAAATCTCAGGGGTGGCCCATCTGGTTCTGGTGGGCGTGGCGATATTTGGCGGCGCGTTCCAGTCCGAGCCATTGCCGTTCGAGGTGCATGAAGTGTCTATGATCAGCGCCGAACAATTTGCGGCGATGACCGCCAGCAGGCAACCGCCCGATATTGCCGCACAGCCCATTGCGATGAACGAACCTGATCAGGATACAGGCACGCCCGACCTGACGGCCAGTTCCGACCCCACACCAGCGCAAACCATACCCGAACAGACAACCCGCCCGGCGCAGGATGGCGAACCTGCGACCCTCCCGGATCAGCCCGCCCCCGAGGCCGAGGCAACCGATACCGCCCCGGTGCTGACCCCGCCCCAACCTGCGGTGGTGATCCTGCCGCAAAACCCGACAGTGCGCCCACAGCCGCGCCCGGTTGACCGGGTGGCCCCGGTGCCGGTTGCGGCCCCGCCCCCCGACGTGGCCCCCGCAGAGGTCGAAACACCGGCGGTAAACCCCGACGAGGGGGCCGAGACGCCGCAGGACCCCGCCGAGGCCACAGCCCCCGAAGAGGCCTCTGAGCGGATCGTGACCGAAGCGGAAGCGAATGAAGAACCGACCAGCCTGGCGCCGGTCCGCTCTCCTCGTCCGCCGGCGCGCCCGGTGGCCCCGCCTGCAACGACCCCGCCTGCAACGACCCCGCCCGCAACGACCCCGCGAACAGCCGTCAACGATGCGTTAGCCGAAGCAATGACCGGGGGTGCGCCCGCCACATCCCCGGCCACCCCCGCCCCAACCGGTCCACCATTGACCGGCGGGGAAAAGGATGGCCTTAGGGTGGCGGTGTCAAAGTGCTGGAACGTAGGATCGCTGTCATCTGCGGCCTTGCAGACAACGGTCGTGGTTGGCGTTTCAATGACGCAAGACGGCAAGCCAGAGACCGGGTCAATACGGTTGCTGTCCAGTTCCGGCGGGCCTGAAGCGGCGGCAAAACAGGCATTCGAGGCCGCACGGCGGGCGATTATCCGCTGCGGTTCCAAGGGCTTTGATCTGCCGGCCGAAAAATACGGCCAGTGGCGTGATATCGAAATGACATTCAATCCTGAAAGGATGCGGATCAAATGATCAGGTTTCTTGGCACCCTTCTTGCCTGCCTTGTGGTTGGCATCGCGATGCTGGCCCAGTCGGCCACGGCCCAGCAGGGCCCGTTAAGGATCGAGATCACCGAAGGGGTGATCGAACCCCTGCCTTTTGCGGTGCCGGATTTTGTTTCCGATAACGCCAGTGCGGCAAAGTATGGCGCGCAACTGTCGCGGGTGATTGCCGCCGATCTGGCCGGCACCGGCCTGTTCCGGGAAATTCCGGCCAAGGCCTTTATCAGCCCGATCACCGATTTTGGGGCACCGATCAAATACGCCGACTGGAAAGCGATCAACGCGCAGGCGCTGATTGCCGGCGCGGTCACGGTTTCGGGCAGCCGGCTGACGGTGCAGTTCCGGGTTTATGATGTGTTTTCGGGGGCTGAACTGGGCAATGGGCTGCAATTTGTCGGTAAGACCGATGGCTTGCGGCGTATGGCGCATAAGGTGGCGGATGCAGTTTACAGCCGGATCACCGGCGAGGGCGGGTATTTTGACAGCCGCGTGGCGTTTGTTTCAGAGGTCGGCCCAAAGAACGACCGCCGCAAGCGGTTGGCGATCATGGATTATGACGGGGCGGGTGTGCAGTACCTGACCGACAGCGCGACCATCGTGCTGGCCCCGCGGTTTTCCCCGTCGGGGGACCGGCTGTTGTATACCAGCTATGAAACCGGATTTCCCCGCATCTTTGTGATGGATGTGGGCAAGGTAAAGCGCCGTATGCTGGACAGCCCCGAAGGCACGATGAGCTTTGCCCCCCGCTTTGCCCCGAATGGCAAGACGGTGGTGTTTTCACTGGCGCAGGGCGGCAATACCGACCTTTACACGATGGGTGTCAACAACGGAAAACGCACCCGCCTGACCAGCGCGCCGTCAATCGAAACCGCGCCCAGCTTTTCGCCCGATGGCCGCCAGATCGTGTTCGAGAGCGATCGTTCCGGCGCGCAGCAACTTTATATCATGCCGGCCAGCGGCGGAGAGGCCAGGCGCATCAGCTTTGGCAAGGGACGCTATGGCACGCCGGTCTGGTCCCCGCGGGGCGATATGATTGCCTTTACCAAGCAAAGCAAGGGCCGGTTCCATATCGGGGTCATGCGCATTGACGGGTCGGAAGAACGCCTGTTGACCGCTTCGTTTCTGGACGAGGGGCCAAGTTGGGCACCAAATGGGCGGGTCATCATGTTTACCCGCGAAACCCAAGGGGCATCTGGGCGGGCCTCGCTTTATTCGGTGGATATTACCGGGCGCAACCTGCGGCCTGTGCGCACGCCTGATGGTGCATCCGACCCATCCTGGTCACCATTGCAGCAATGATGCCACCACGTTCACAAGATCACCCAAGTATGTTACGATGGGTTCAACAATAAACGTAAAAACGAGGCAACCAGCATGAGCATCCTGGCTAAAATTCTGACGATTGGCGCGTTACTGGTGGTAACGGCCTGTACCAACTCTGCCGGGTATGGCGGTGACGGGCAGGGGGGTGCCGGTGGCGACACGGCCGCCGGAAGCGCATCTGACCCCACATCACCGGCGTTTTTCCAGCAATCAGTCGGTGACCGGGTTCTGTTTGTGGTGGACCAGTCCACCCTGACAGACGAGGCGCGCTCGATCCTGAGTGCGCAGGCCGAATGGCTGATGATGAACACCGATTACAACGGTATCATCGAAGGTCATGCCGACGAACAGGGCACGCGCGAATACAACCTTGCCCTGGGGGCCCGCCGGGCAAACGCGGCACGCGAATTTCTGGTGTCGCGCGGCGTGGCGGGGAACCGCCTGAAGGTTCTGAGTTACGGCAAGGAACGCCCGATCGAGATTTGTAGCGACGAAAGTTGTTATGCCAAGAACCGGCGGGCCGTTACGATATTGTCCAGTGGTTTGACGGGGTAGATTCATGCGCATTGCAGTTCTGGTATTGGCAGCACTGGTTGTGTTTGGACCAGGCAGGCTTGCCGCCCAAAATGAACAGACACTGGCCGATATCCGCCAGGAGCTGACTGTGCTTCACGTCGAAGTACAGCGGCTTAGGCGGGAAATGTCGACAACCGGGGCATCAGGCATGACCCTGACCGGCACCAGTGTTCTGGAACGGGTCGCGGCCATCGAGGCCGAGTTGCAGCGTTTGACGGCACAGACCGAACAGCTAAGTCACCGGATCGACCGGGTTGTGGCGGATGGCACGAACCGGGTTGGCGATCTTGAGTTCCGGTTGGTCGAACTGGAAGGCGGCGACGTGGGCCAGTTGGGCGAAACGTCAACCTTGGGTGGCGATGTGGTGCCCACGGTGCCACCGGGCGGCAATACAGGCGGTTCGGGCAACGAACTGGCGGTTGGCGAACAGGCAGATTACCAGACGGCCAGCAAGGCGTTGGCAGACGGGAACCATCGCCAGGCGGCTGATATGTTTGCCCGGTTTGATCAGTCCTATCCCGGCAGCCCCCTGTCGGCCGAGGCCAATCTGGGACGTGGCAAGGCGCTGGACGGTCTGGGCGACACACGAGAGGCCGCGCGGGCCTATCTGGCCAGCTTTACCGCCAACGCCACCGGGCCAGTGGCCCCTGACGCACTTTTTGAACTGGGTGCGGCGTTGGGACGGTTGGGGCAGGCGGATCAGGCTTGTGTTACCCTGGCCGAAGTTGGTGTTCGCTTTCCGGGTGGGGATGCCGCGACCATGGCCCGTCAGGAAATGGCGGCATTGGGCTGCTCTTGAGCGCGACTAATACCAATATCTTGTCTTGCGTGCGCGCGCAGTTTCACGCCTCGCCCCCCGCGCGGTTGGGAATTGCGGTATCGGGTGGCGGGGATTCAACCGCGTTGCTGCACGTTCTTGCGCATTGCTTTGACCCCGGCCAGGTCGAGATTTTTGCCGCAACCGTGGATCATGGGTTGCGCAGCGAATCCGCTGACGAGGCCCGCCAGGTTGCGGCGCTGGCCAAGACGCTGGGTGTCCAGCACGAGACCCTGAAATGGCAGGGCTGGGACGGCAAGGGCAATCTTCAGGATCAGGCCCGCCGGGCACGATACCGGCTTTTGACAGAATGGGCCAAGTCAAAGTCGATCACGATTCTTGCGGTTGGCCACACGGCGGACGATCAGGCCGAAACCTTTTTGATGCGGCTGATCCGGTCGTCCGGGGTGACCGGTCTGGCGGCAATGGCGACCCGCCGCACGCAGGATGGAATTACCATTTTCCGGCCCCTTTTGGGAAACACACGCGCAGAACTGCGCGATTACCTTCGCGATAATGGCATTGCCTGGTCAGATGACCCGTCAAATGACGATCTGCGGTTCGACCGGATCAAGGCGCGCCGGGCGCTGGAAATTCTGGAACCACTGGGATTGACGGCGCAGGGGTTGGCGGATGTGGCCCACAACATGAAACAGGCCCGCGAGGCGCTGGATTGGTACAGCTTTCTTGCGGCCCGTGAAACTGTGGCTATTGTCGGCGGCGATGTTGTGCTGGATATGCACAAATTCCGCACCCTGCCGGATGAAATTGCCCGCCGCCTGCTTTTGCGGGCCCTGATGTGGATCAGCGGGGCCGAATACGCGCCGCGCCGCGCCCCGTTGAATACGGCGCTGGAGGCGGTGCGTGCCGGCAACCCGACCACGTTGTGTGGCTGTCGCATCCTGCGGCAGGGGGGGCGCATCTGGATATGCCGGGAATACAACGCGGTCCGGCGCTGTCATGTTCGGTGTGACCAGATATGGGATCGCCGCTGGCGTATGTCGGGGGGCGGTTTTCCGGGTTGCGAATTGCGCCCGTTGGGCCAGCGCGGCCTGATGATGAACCCGCACTGGCGTGAAACCGGCAGCCCCAATGCCGTATTGGCGGCCTCGCCGTCGGTCTGGCGTGGCGATGATCTGGTGGCCGCCCCACTGGCCGGATTGGCCAATGGATGGACCGCAGAACTGGTCGGCGGAAGCGAAGAGTTCTTCGCATCGCTTTTATCGCATTGAACATGGCCAAATCATCTCTATTTTAGAAGTCTGGCAGGTTGCCGTCTTAGCAGCCGCACATTTAGGAGAGTTTCCTTGGGTAACGCACGCAATATCGCCTTCTGGGTCGTTCTGTTTCTGCTGATCCTGGCATTGTTCAACCTGTTCAGCGGGTCGGGCAACACATTGCAGAATCGCGAGATCACCTTTTCTGACTTTGTCGGATCGGTAGAGAATGGTGACGTGGCCCAGGTCACGCTGGACGGTGAGCAGATACGGTTCCGTGGTGGCGATGGTCAGGACTATGTGACCATCAAACCCGAAGACGCCGAGATCACCAAGCTGTTGATCGACAACAATATTCCGGTCCGGGCCGAAAAGCAGGAACAATCCGGGTTCCAGTCGTTCCTGATCACCTTGTTGCCGTTCCTTTTGCTGATCGGTGTCTGGGTCTACTTCATGAACCGGATGCAGGGCGGTGGCAAAGGCGGTGCCATGGGCTTTGGCAAATCCAAGGCCAAGATGCTGACCGAGAAACACGGACGGGTGACATTTGACGATGTTGCCGGCATCGACGAGGCCAAGGAAGAACTGGAAGAGATCGTCGAATTCCTGCGTAACCCGCAGAAATTCAGCCGTCTGGGCGGCAAGATTCCCAAGGGTGCATTGCTGGTTGGCCCTCCGGGCACCGGTAAAACCCTGCTGGCGCGGGCAATTGCCGGCGAGGCGGGCGTGCCGTTCTTCACAATTTCGGGATCGGATTTTGTGGAAATGTTTGTTGGCGTGGGTGCATCCCGTGTGCGCGACATGTTCGAACAGGCCAAAAAGAACGCCCCCTGCATCGTCTTTATCGACGAAATTGACGCCGTGGGGCGCCATCGTGGTGCCGGGTATGGCGGCGGCAATGATGAACGCGAACAGACGCTGAACCAGTTGCTGGTGGAAATGGACGGATTCGAATCCAATGAGGGGGTGATCATTCTGGCGGCGACCAACCGCAAGGATGTGCTGGACCCCGCGTTGTTGCGGCCGGGCCGGTTTGACCGTCTGGTCACCGTGGCCAACCCCGACATCAAGGGGCGCGAAAAAATTCTGGGGGTTCACGCCCGCAAGACCCCGCTGGGCCCGGATGTGGATTTGCGCATCATCGCGCGCGGTTCGCCCGGATTTTCGGGGGCCGATCTGGCCAATCTGGTGAACGAGGCGGCGCTGATGGCGGCGCGGTTCGGGCGCCGGTTTGTCACCATGATCGACTTTGAACAGGCCAAGGACAAGGTGATGATGGGACCGGAGCGCCGGTCAATGGTACTGACCCAGGATCAAAAGGAAAAGACCGCCTATCACGAGGCAGGTCATGCGCTGGTGGGTATTGAACTGCCCAAATGCGACCCGGTCTATAAGGCAACGATCATCCCGCGTGGTTCTGCGCTGGGCATGGTGATGAGCCTGCCTGAGATGGACAAGCTACAGATGTTCAAGGACGAGGCCAAAGAACGCATTGCCATGACCATGGCGGGCAAGGCGGCGGAAATCCTGAAATACGGTGCCGATTCTGTATCGTCCGGCCCGGCCGGTGACATTCAGCAGGCCAGCGCGTTGGCGCGGGCAATGGTGATGCGCTATGGCATGTCCGACAAGGTTGGCAATATCGACTATCAAGAGGCCGCCGCAGGCTATCAACCCAATGGCGGGGCTGGCGGGCTTTCGGTTTCCGCGGCCACCAAGGAACTGATCGAATCAGAAGTGAAGCGGTTTATCGACGAAGGGTACGCCGTCGCCTACAAACTGCTTGAGGATAATCAGGAAGAGTTTGAGCGGTTGGCACAGGGCCTTCTGGAATACGAAACCCTGACCGGAGACGAGATCAAGCGGGTCATGCGGGGTGAGTTGCCGCATGTGGATGACGACGAGGATGACACCCCCGACGAGGGCAACGCGCCCAGCGTCACGGCAATTCCGAAAACAAAACCCAAGAAATCCCCGCCAGAAGGTGGGTTGGAGCCAGAGCCAACCGGCTGATCCAATCGCCTGAGGTATTGAAAAGACAAGAAAACCGCCCGGACAGCTGATGTTGTCCGGGCTTTTTTGTCCGGGGCCCGGACAGGGTGGTGATCGCCCCAGAATCGCGTAAGTTGCTGGTAAGCGAATGATGGGGGGCAGGGCATTGCCAGCTTTGGTTGAAACACAGTTCACAGGCGAGGTTACCTGGCTGGGCCATGTGCCGGCAGGGGGGACGTTGCGCGCGGAGCCTGTGCCCCGGTTGGAACTTGGCTTTGACGGGCTGGCGGGTGGGCGCCATCAGGGCGGCACGCGGCCCTCTTGTATGCGGGTGCGAAACCTGTACCCGACCGGCACGACGATCAGGAATGTGCGTCAACTGACGGT
>DAOUPC010000197.1 GCA_030626365.1 Paracoccaceae bacterium | reverse complement strand
GCGGTGGTGTCGCCGGAAACACCTGCGTTGATCAGCGTCACCTCGCCGCCCTGCGCAATCAGCCATGCCTCAAGCTGTGCAACGAACCCATCCTGCGGGTTCAGCCCGTACCCCTGGGTCAGGCTGTCGCCCAATGCGGCGATCGTTATCGGCCCGGCCGTGGCCGCAAAACCGCACAAACCAAAAACAAGTCCCAGAATCATCTTGCGCATTTCGGTGACGGCTCCATATCAGAACAATGTATTTAGCAGGTATCAGGCCATGAGCGACCCAATTATTTCCCTTCAAGATGCCTCTTTGTCACTGAATGGCAATGCCGGGACTGTCGAAATATTGCGCACCATATCGTTAACGGTGGCCCGCAATGAGACGATTGGGCTGGTTGGCCCGTCCGGGTCCGGAAAATCATCGTTGCTGATGCTGATGGGGGGGCTGGAACAGGCGACGTCTGGCCGGGTGACGGCACTGGGCCATGACCTGACGGCAATGGACGAAGACGGACTGGCCCGGTTTCGTCGTGACCACATGGGGGTGGTGTTTCAATCCTTTCATCTGATCCCGACCATGACCGCATTGGAAAACACCGCCACGCCACTGGAACTGGCCGGGGTGCGGGATGCGATGCCGCGCGCCAGTGCCGAACTTGAGGCGGTTGGCCTTGGCCATCGTGCCAGCCATTATCCTGCGCAGCTTTCGGGGGGCGAACAACAGCGCGTGGCGCTGGCGCGGGCCAGCGTTATGCGGCCCGATATTCTGCTGGCGGATGAACCAACCGGCAATCTGGACGAAGCCAACGGCGCGGCGATCATGGATTTGCTGTTTGGTTTGCGTGACCGGCATGGTGCGACGCTGGTGCTGGTCACCCACGCCCCCGATCTGGCCGCCCGGTGCGACCGGGTTATTCATTTGCGTGACGGTCAGATCGTCAATCAGGCCACTAACAGGGCCGCCGAATGAGCCTGCGCATTGCCGCCCGTCTGGCCCGGCGTGAACTGCGCGGTGGGGTGCGTGGGTTCGGCATTTTCCTGGCCTGTCTGGCGCTGGGTGTTGCGGCAATTGCCGGCGTCGGCAGTGTGCGCAGCGGCATCGAGGCCGGTCTTGTCCGTGAAGGGGCCGCGTTGCTGGGTGGGGACGCCGAGATGCGGTTCACTTACAGGTTTGCCACAAAACCGGAACGTGACTGGATGCGCGCCAATGCCGACCGGGTGTCGGAAATCATTGATTTCCGTTCGATGGCCGTGGTCGGTCAGGGGGATGAAACCGAACACGGGCTGACCCAGGTCAAGGCCGTGGATGCGGGTTGGCCACTGATTGGTGTGGCGCGGCTGGAACCTGATATGGCGATGTCCAGGGCTTTGGCCGGGCAGGGTGATCTGCCGGGCGCGGTGATGCAAAGGGTGCTGATCGACCGGCTGGGCCTTGCCCCCGGTGATAGTTTCCGGCTGGGAACGCAGGTGTTCGTTCTGATGGCCGCCCTTGTGCATGAACCGGACGGGGCCGCGGACGGTTTTGGTCTGGGCCCGCGCACCATTGTTGCGGGCAAGGCGCTGGAACACTCTGGCCTGTTGGCCCCCGGTTCGGTCTATTCCACCAAATACCGGCTGGACCTGCCCGAGGGCACCGACCTTGCGGTGCTGGCCAAACAAGCCAACGACCGGTTTCGCGACAATGGGCTGCGCTGGAAAGATGCCCGAAACGGCGCGCCGGGGGTGGCGGATTTTGTTGCGCGGTTGGGGGCGTTTTTGATCCTTGTTGGCCTGTCGGGGCTGGTGGTTGGCGGGGTCGGTGTTTCGGCGGCTGTGCGTTCGTATCTGGCGCAAAAGACCACGGTGATTGCCACGTTGCGCACGTTGGGCGCGGACCGGGCCACTATTTTCCAGACCTATTTCATGCAAATTGGTATCCTGTCGATCCTGGGTATTGCCATCGGCCTGTTGCTGGGCGGGCTTATCCCTGTTCTTCTTGGCCCTGTGATCAATGCCCGCCTGCCGGTGCCGGCGGCGTTCGCGATTTACCCGGTGCCTTTGTTCGAGGCGGCGCTTTATGGGCTGCTGAGCGCGCTGATTTTCACCCTCTGGCCGCTGGCACGCACCGAAGATGTGCGCGCCGCCACGTTGTTTCGTGATGCGTTGTCATCGGCCCCCCTGCTGCCGTCGCGGCGGTATCTTCTGGCAATCGCGCTGTGTCTTGCCGCGCTAGTCCTGGTGGCGGCATGGTTCAGCGGGTCGGTGCAACTGACGCTTTGGATGGCCGCAGGGCTGATTGGGGCGATGGTGATGCTGTCTCTTGCCGCGTTGCTGGTTCGCAGGCTGGCCGCGTATGGTCGCCGCACTGTCCGGGGGCACCCGGCGTTGCGCTGGGCGTTGGCGTCCATTGCGGGGCAGCGGGACGGGGCGGGGGCGGTGATGCTGTCGATGGGCCTGGGTCTTTCGGTGCTGGCGGCGATCGGCCAGATCGACGGAAACCTGCGCGCCGCGATTTCCGGTGATTTGCCCGATGTGGCCCCGTCGTATTTCTTTGTGGATATCCAGAAAGATCAGATGCCGGGGTTTTCGGCGCGTTTGGCCGGCGATTCCGGGGTTACCCGTGTTGACAGCGCGCCAATGCTGCGCGGGGTCATCACCCGGATCAACGCAAAACCGGCACGAGAGGTCGCGGGCGATCACTGGGTGCTGACCGGGGACCGGGGCATAACCTATGCCGCCGATCTGCCCGCGCGCAGCCGTGTGACCAGTGGCAAATGGTGGCCGCCCGGCTATGACGGCCCGCCGCTGATCAGTTTCGCCGCAGAAGAGGCCGGCGAACTGGGGCTGGTTCTGGGGGACCGGATAAGTGTGAACATCCTGGGGCGTGACATCACCGCGACCATCGCCAGTTTTCGCGAGGTCGATTTTTCGAATGCCGGGATCGGGTTTGTCCTGACCATGAACCCCGGCGCGCTGGCGGGGGCCCCGCACAGCTTTATCGCCACGGTCTATGCGACCCCCGAGGCAGAAACGGCAATTCTGCGGGATCTGGCGCGCCAATTCCCCAACATCACCGCCATTCGTGTGTCCGATGCGATTGAACGGGTCTCGGCGGTTCTGGCCGGGCTGGCAAATGCCGTGTCATGGGCGGCGGCGGCGACCCTGCTGACCGGGTTTCTGGTGCTGATCGGTGCGGCCGCCGCGGGCGAGGGCGCGCGGGTTTACGAGGCGGCGGTGCTGAAAACCCTTGGGGCCACGCGGTGGCGTATCCTGACCAGCTTTGCCCTGCGTGCGGCCCTGATGGGGGCCGCTGCGGGGATTGTGGCGCTGGGGGTTGGTATCGCGGGTGGCTGGGCCGTCAGCACCTATGTGCTTGAGACCGGATTTTCGGTGATCTGGCCCTCGGCGCTGGGTATCGTCGCGGGCGGGATTGTGGCCACGTTACTGGCTGGGTTGGGGTTTGCATGGTACCCGCTGACCCTGCCGCCGGCGCGGGTTCTCAGGGCGCGGGAATAGCCGTTAACGCGTGCATTGCACAGGCTGCAACAGGTTCATCAGATTAGAATTGTCACACAGAAGAGAGTCCAGCGTGATGTCATCAAGCGCGTTGTAAAAGGCGTTTGCAGCATTTGCCAGCGCCTGTTTCAGCCGGCAGGACGAGGCCAGAGTGCAGGTGTTGTCGACATCGGCAAAACAGTCGGTTGCCGGCACGTCGCCCTCGACATGGCGGAACACTTCGCCAATGCGGATGTCGCCGGGGGCGCGGGCCAGGCTCATCCCGCCATTGCGGCCCCGCTGGGTGGCAAGATAGTTAAGCTGCCCCAGTTGGTTGATAACCTGGGCAAGGTGGTTCTCTGAGATGTTGCAGCAATCTGCGATCTCGGACTTGGTAACCAGCCGGTCAGGGTTGGCGGCACAGTACATTAATAGCCGAACAGCGATATTTGTTCGTTTTGTAATGCGCATTATAGACATCCCTTATCCAGACCATTCGAACCGTATTGCATGTTCGGGCAAAAGACGGTTTGACATACATCAATTTAAGTCCCTAATTCTGATAGGAATTCAAACTTTTGAGCATCCCTTATTTCTTTGGTTACGGTAGCCTGGTGAACCGGGCCACCCATGATTTCCCCAATGCCAGCAAGGCCCGGCTGTCTGGCTGGCGTCGGACGTGGCGGCATACGGACCTGCGCCCGGTGGCGTTTCTGACGGTGGTGCCGGATGATTGTTCGCAGATAGAGGGATTGATCGCGCATGTGCCGCGTGATGACTGGGTGGCGCTGGATTATCGTGAACGGGCGTATGAGCGTGTTTCGGTCACGCAGGCGGTTCAGCATGATACGAAACAGGATGCAGAAATTGCCGTCTATGCCGTGCCCGAACACAAGCACGCCACCCCGGTGGCCTGTCATCCCATTCTGCTAAGCTATCTTGATGTGGTGGTGCAGGGATACCTGCGTGAATTCGGGCCGCAGGGCGCGGACCGGTTTTTTGCCAGCACCACAGGGTGGGACGCGCCGGTTCTTAATGATCGGGCCACCCCGCGCTATCCGCGCCACCAACAATTGACGGCGCAGGAAGCGGGCTTTGTCGATGATCACCTTGCGGCGTTATCGGTAAATATCACGTTCTAAGGTCATAGCCGTCAGCGATACGGGATCAGGTGCGCCCGCGGATCACCTGCATCAGCGGCAGCAAGGCGGCCATTTCCGGCCCGCGTTCGCGCCCGGTGATTGCCTTGCGCAGCGGCATGAACAACCCGCGTCCCTTGCGCCCGGTCGCACCTTTTACCGCAGCGGCCCATTCGCCCCAGGTGTTTTCGTCAAAGGGCAGGGCGGGCAACATTGCCAGCGCCTGTTCAACGAATTCCTTGTCGGCCTCGTCAACCAGGGGCTCGGCCCCGTCGCGGCACAGTGCCCACCAGGGCTCCAGATCGGCCAGCGTGGTGATGTTGTCGCGGGCCATGGCCCAGAATGGCCCGGCCAGTTCGGATGGCACGCCCAGGGCGGACACATGCGTTTGCACGGCGTCCAGCGGCAGGGACTGAAGGTAATGGGCGGTCAGCGGAAACAGGTCGTGCGCATCGAACTTGGTCGGGGATGCGCCAAAGCGGTTCAGGTCAAACCCGTCGATCAGCTGCGCCATATCGTTGCGCAATTCAACCGGGTCGGATGACCCCAGCCGCGCCATCAGCGAAAGCAGCGCCATTGGCTGCACACCCTGTTCGCGCAGATCGCGCAAGGCCAGCGTGCCCAGACGTTTTGAGAGGGCCTCGCCCTGTGGGCCGGTCAGCAGGGAATGATGGGCAAAGTCGGGGCAGGTGCCGCCCAATGCCGTGATGATCTGAATCTGGGTTGCGGTATTGGTCACATGGTCCGAGCCGCGCACCACATGGCTCACGCCCATTTCGGTGTCATCAACCACAGAGGCCAGCGTATAAAGCACCTGACCGTCACCCCGGATCAACACCGGGTC
>DAOUPC010000280.1 GCA_030626365.1 Paracoccaceae bacterium | reverse complement strand
GGCCGCAAGGGGCGCATCAGCCCCTCTTGTGCGACGCTGGCCACCAGAACCCCGTCTTGGGTATAGATCGACCCGCGGTTGAACCCGCGCGCGCCACCGGTAAATGGCGCATCCATCGTATAAAGATGCCAGTTTTCGAACTGGACGCTTGTGTGAAACCACATGGCATGATCCAGGCTGGCGGTCATCTGGCGCGGCTTGTACCAGGTCAGCCCGTGCGGGCGCAGCGACGACCCCAAAAGGTTCATGTCAGAGGCATAAGCCAGCAGGCAATGCTGCATCGGCGGACTGGTGCCTTTGGCCCCCGTCATACGAAACCACATGTGGTTTCGATCACCCGTCGGGGTCGGATCAAACAGGTCGCGCGGGGCCACCTCGCGGTAATCAATCGGGCGCTGGCGCAGAAATTCGGCGCGGTGTTCGGGGGGTATCTTGTCGACATTGCGTTGGCGCAGTTCCTGACGGCTAAGCAGGGTATCGGGCGCGGGAACATCCGGCATCGGGTGCTGATGGTCCCAACCCGGTTCAGCCACGTGAAACGAGGCAGACATGTTCAGGATCTGGTGCCCATGCTGAATTGCCACCACCCGCCGGGTGGTGAAACTGCCGCCGTCACGGGCGCGGTCCACCTGATAGATCACCGGGATTGACGGATCACCCGGCCGGATGAAATAAGCATGCAGCGAATGGCACAGCCGGTCCGGCACCGTGCCATAGGCCGCCGCCAGCGCCTGGGCGATCACCTGACCGCCATAGATGCGCCTGCTGGTTTCGCCGCCCCCCCCGATGCCACGAAACAGGTCAACCTCAAGGCGTTCGATATCCAGCAGGTTCAGCAATTCTGTGGTGCCATCGGTCATCTTTCGGGGGTATCCTTTGCAGTATTGGCCCGCTGGGCGGCATAGGCGATGAAGATGTCAAAACTGTCCGGGTTACTCATTGAATCGCGGTTTACCACCTTGTCCGGGTCCCCCCCAAGCAACAGTTTCTTGACCGGCACTTCAAGCTTTTTACCCGACATGGTGCGCGGAACCTGCGCGACCTCTACAATTTCGTTTGGCAGGAATCGGGCTGATACCTGCGCGCGGATGGCATCGTTGATCTTTTTGCGCAAAGCATCATCCAGAGATTGCCCCGCCGCCGGAACCACAAACAACGGCATGAAACTGTCACGACCCAGAAATTCCAGGTCGATCACCAGACTGTCCATTACCTCGTCCAGGCCCTCAACTGCTTGATATATCTCGGAACTGCCCATGCGCAGGCCCTTGCGGTTGATGGTGGCATCCGAGCGCCCATAGATAACCGAGCCACCCTCCGGGGTGATTTCGATCCAGTCACCGTGGCGCCAGACGCCCGGATATGTGTCGTAATAACTGCCATGCAGGCGGCTGCCGTCCGTGTCGCCCCAGAAATACAGCGGCATAGACGGGAGCGGTTCTGTGCAAACCAGTTCGCCCACCTCGCCGATCAGTTCCCGGCCCGTGTCGTCAAAGGCCCGCACCGCATTGCCCAAAAACCGGCACTGCATTTCACCGGCCCGCACCGGTAACATCGGATGACCACCGACAAAGGCACCACACAGGTCGGTGCCGCCGGAAAACGGGTGCAGCCAGATGTCGGGCTTGACCGCCTCGTACACCCATTCATAGGCATCCGCCGTCATCGGTGACCCGGTCGCCCCAAGCGAGCGAAGCGCGCCAAGATCGCCCTGATCGCAGGGTCGGATGCCGGCCTTGATACTGCCGGTGAAAAATGCGGCCCCGGCGCCGAAATAGGTGATCTTGTGTTGTGCCACAAACCGCCAAAGCACCCCCATGTCAGGATAGTTGGGCGCCCCGTCATACAAATAGACACAAGCCCCCTGCCCCAGGGCAACCGTCTGGGCGTTCCACATGATCCAGCCGGATGAGGTAAGCCACAAGAACCGGTCGCGCGCCGTCAGATCCTGATGCAACGACTGTTTGGCCCCTTCCAGCAAGACACCACCGTGGCCCTGAACGATGGGTTTGGGGTTGCCCGTGGTGCCCGACGAATAGACCACCCAAAGCGGGTGATCGAAATCGACCTGCTCAAAGGTGGGCAGGCCCATATCGCCTGTCACGTCTGCGATCATGTCGGACCACAACAGCGCGCCTGTGGGCGCGGGGCCGATGACGGGTACGACAATGTTGTGTTCCAGCGTTGGCAGGCCGCCGGTGATGGTGGCCATCACCGCGCGCCGGTCAATCTGTTTACCCGCATGAACATACCCATCCTGGGCGATCAACAGCTTTGGCTTGATCTGGCGGAACCGGTCCAGGATTGCCACATGTCCCATATCCGGCGCGCAAAGCGACCAGATCGCGCCGATGCTGGCGCTGGCCAGAAAGGCGATCATTGCGACCTCGGTGTTGGGCAGAACGGCCACCACACAATCGCCCTTGCCCACGCCCAGACGGCGGAAATTATGCGCCACACTGGCCACCTGCGCGGCCAGTTCCCGCCAGCTTAGCGTTGTGCTTGCGAATGTTTCGGACTGCATGACCAGCGCCGTGGCATCCGGTGTTTTTTCAACCTGGCGCAGCAGTTGCGAGGCAAAGTTCACCTTTGCACCGGGGCACCATCTGGCCCCCGGCATCTGGCGGTTTTCCAACATGGTTTCGGGTGGTGTGCTGAATTGCAGATCAAAGAAATCCCGGACCGTGGACCAGAACCCCCCTAGGTCATCAACGCTCCAGCGCCAGACATCCTGATAATCATCGAATGTGCGGTTCAACCGGCCTTCGGCCAGACGAATGAACGCGGCCATCGTGCTGGCATTGGCGCGCTCTGGCGATGGGGTCCACAGGATTGGGCGGGGATCGGTCATGACATGGCCCCGTGTATCAGTGCCTTTAATTGCGACCGCGCGGGGTACGAACTGGATGGGGAAAGCTGGGTAAAAAAGACCACGCATGTATCAAGGACGGGATCGACCCAGAAAAAGGTCGAGGCCATGCCGCCCCAGCTGAAATCACCAACACTGCCGGGGCAACGGGCGCGGGCCGGGTCCAGAACCACGGCGCCGCCTATGCCAAAACCCATGCCGTTCATCGGTTGTTCGGCAAAGCTGGTCGGGCCCATCGAGGCAATATCGCCGGGCAGGTGATTGCGCATCATGAAATCGGTTGTCGATCGTGACAACAACCGCCCACCATCAAAATCCCCGCCCCGGCGCAGCATTTCGGTAAAGCGCATATAGTC
>DAOUPC010000240.1 GCA_030626365.1 Paracoccaceae bacterium | reverse complement strand
CGCGCGAAATACCATTCAGCCGGCAAACAGCATATGTCACTGCCCCCGGTCGACCTAAAGGGCTGGCACGCGGGGCTGGCGCTGGTGTTGTGTGTCACGCCTGTGGTGCTTGGTTTTGTGCTGCCGGTGGTGATCCTGACCCAGATGGGGCTTGAATCGGAACAGAACCTGTTCAGCCGGCGCTATGTCGGTTTTTTGCGCAATTCGGTTACTTTGGCCGGGATCGCGGCGGTGGTCACGGTGTTTGCCGCCATCTGTGTCGGGTTCTTTCAGCGGCTCAGGCCGGGGCGCAGATCGGCCATGGCGGCCTATGTGGCGCGGCTGGGTTATGCGGTGCCGGGCGGGGTTATTGCGGTCGGGCTGATGGTGCCGTTTGCCGCCTTTGATAACACGCTTGATGCCTGGATGCGCAGCAACTTCGATATTTCGACCGGCTTGCTGGTCACCGGGTCCATCTGGCTGTTGGTGCTGGCCTATATGGTGCGGTTTCTGGCGGCGGCGCTTGGGGCCTATGAGGGCGGGCAAAGCATGGTGCATGTCAATATGGATGCGGCGGCGCGCTCGCTTGGGGAAACCCCGGTCGGCACGTTGCGCCGGGTGCATTTGCCAATTCTGACGCCCAGCCTGCTGACCGCCCTGCTGATCGTATTCGTTGACGTGATGAAGGAACTGCCCGCCACGCTGATCATGCGGCCGTTCAACTTTGACACGCTGGCGGTACAGGCTTACCGGCTGGCCTCGGACGAGCGGCTTGAGGGCGCGGCGGTCCCGTCACTGGTGATTGTGGCCGTTGGCCTGTTGCCGGTCATCCTGATCTGCCGTCAGGTTGGGCGGCGACGTTAAGGCGTTTCGCCCGTTTCCGCCTCAGACCACCACCAGCATGTATCGTGCCCCGCGTCCGGTGCCGGTTTCAAAGCTGGACACGCCAAACAGCCGATACCGCAGGCAATCGCCGCCCGTCAGGTCGTGGCTGGCGTCGCCCAGCGTCACGGTCAGTGCCCCGTCCAGCATGATCAGGTGATGTTCCACCCCCGGTCTGGTTGGCGCATCCTGGGTGATGCGTGTGCCCACGGGCAAATGACATTCCTGCACCTCTGCACCAAGGGATGGGGCCGGGGGCGAAACGGATCGGCGTGAAAACCCGGTGGCCGGGTCCTGCCATTCCGACTGATCGGCAAACGGGATATGGGCCGCGAACCCATCCTCGGCCATCCGCAACAAATGCGAGAGGGGCAGCGCATAGGCGGCACAGAGTTTACCCAGAACCTCGGCTGTTGGGCTGACCTCGGCCTTTTCCATCCGTGACAGCGTTGCCCGACTGACCCCGCTTGCGGTGGCCAGTTGATCCAACGAATAGTGCCGGGATTTACGCAGATCTTTCAGCGTTTCAGCCAGGCGGGGGGTAAGGTTATTGGTCATGCGCATACACGGGATATTTTCTCATATATGGGATAGTGTCAAAATATATGTTGAAATACAAGGGTTTTAATATTTTGAAATGACAAAAATAAAGGGCGCAGACCAATGGCCGCGCCCTTTGAAACCAGATTGTGACGGGGGCTATTTCCAGCCGACCTCGTTAAAAATCTTCAGGGCGGCGGGCACGTTTTTGGCCACGGCTGACAGGTCCACCCCATCTGCCTTGAACGGGCCAAGAGAGGCCACGCTGTCGGCAAGGGCAACGCCCTGAACCGCGGGGAATTCATCATTCCCGGCGGAAAAATACAGCTGTGCCTGATCGCTGGCCAGATACTCCAGAAACAGGATCGCATTGTCCCGGTTTGGTGCGTGGGCCGCAACGCCACCGCCAGACAGGTTCATGTGCGCGCCGGCCCCGTCCTGATCCGGGAACGCCCAGCCGATCATGTCGCGCTCTGCCGTCAGGCCCTTGACGTTCTTGCGGATCGAGCGGGCGAAATAATAGGTGTTGGCCACTGAAATCTCGCATTCGCCGGATATGATCCCGCGCAACTGGTCGGTGTCTCCGCCCTGGGGTGGGCGGGCCATGTTGTCGACAACGCCCTGCGCCCAGTTTCTGGCGGTTTCTTCATCCGTGTGGGTGATGATCGACGCCAGAAGGGTCTGGTTATAGGCGTTGGTCGATGAGCGGATACAGATCAGCCCCTTGTATTTCGGGTCAGCCAGATCGGCGTAGGTCACGGGCGGGTTGGTCACCTCTTGTTTGTCGTAAAAGATGATGCGCGCGCGCTGGGAAAAGCCGAACCACTGGTTGTCGCCGTCCTGCATGTTGGCGGGAATCCGGGTTTCAAGCGCATCGCTGTCGATGGATTGCAGAACACCCGCATTCTTGGCGCGTTCCAACCGCGAGGTATCGACCGTCAGCAAAAGATCGGCGGGCGAATTGCGCCCCTCGGCCTGCATCCGGGCAATCAGTTCGTCGCCCTTGCCTTCGATACGGTTGATGGTGATGCCGGTGGCGTCCTCGAAATCGGTATAAAGCCGCTCGTCCGTGTCATAGTGGCGCGAAGAATAAAGGTTCAGCTCTCCTTCGGCAAAGGCAGAGGTGGCGATTGCACTGCCCAGAAGGGCGGCAAGGCAGGTGGCGGTTTTGTGCATCTGTGGTTCCAAACTTTGACTGTCCGGGGCAATTAGTACCCGACAAAAATAATCAGATACCAATTGCGAATGACACGCAAGTCCATTCCAAGCAAAACACTCGGGTATAGGCAGTATGTCGCAGGCAAGAAAAAACCGCACCCAATGGGCGCGGTTCATTCAGTTTTCAAAGCTGGCTGGGGTTAACCCTGGCGTGCTTTGAACCGCGGATTCGTCTTGTTGATAACGTAAACGCGGCCTTTGCGACGCACAATACGGCAATCACGATGCCGGTTCTTGAGCGAGCGGAGCGAGTTCTTGACCTTCATGGATCCGTCTCCTGTTCCTGCGGCGCGGGCCAGCGCCTTTTGTTACGGGTGCCCCGGACTGGCCGCAAGGCCGGGCCGGAACAGTGAATTCATGGTGGGCACTACTGGGATCGAACCAGTGACCCCTTCGATGTCAACGAAGTGCTCTACCGCTGAGCTAAGCGCCCATGAATGCCGCCACCTGACCCTTGCCCCAACAAAATGGGGCGCGGAATCCCGCGCCGGTAGCGCGGTCTATAAAAGGAGTCGCAGGGGTGATCAAGGGGTTTTGACCATTGATGTTTACAGTCTATGATTTACCCAGGAAGGAGAGTCGATGCCAATTGCTGCTTATCACCTGTCGCGACCGGACCAGACCCGGTCTGCCGTGGTGTTTGCGTCGCCTCATAGTGGCACGCATTACACCGAGTCATTTGTGCGCAGCAGCATTCTGGACCGGCAAATGATCCGCTCGTCCGAGGACGCATTTGTTGACCTTCTGTTTGATGGTGCCCCCGAATTTGGCGCACCGATTCTTTCGGCCCGGATGCCGCGTGCCTATGTGGACCTGAACCGCGGCACGGATGAAATGGACCCGGCCCTGATCGAGGGGGTGCGCCGGCAGGGTCACAACCCCCGCGTTGCATCGGGTCTGGGGGTGATCCCGCGCGTTGTGGCCAATGGGCGGGCGATCTATCGTGGCAAGTTGCCATTGGCCGAGGCGCAACAGCGGATCAACCAATACTGGCACCCCTATCACGCGGCGCTGCAATCGCTTCTGGCCCAGACACATGCACGGTTTGGCCGGGCGATCCTGATTGACTGTCATTCCATGCCGCACGAGGCGATGGATGGCTCCACACGCGGTGGGCGGCCCCGCCCGCAGGTCGTTCTGGGCGACCGGTTCGGGGCCTCTGCCAGCAGCGAGGTGGTCGATCAGATCGAGGCGGCCTTTGTTGCGGTTGGTCTGACGGTTGCGCGCAATACGCCGTTTGCCGGGGCCTATATAACCCAGGCCTATGGCCGCCCATCCCGGCATCAGCACGCAATTCAGGTGGAAATTGACCGGGCCTTATACATGGACGAACAGGCCATTTGCCCGAATGGGAATTTTGAGGCATTCCGTGCGCAGATGCGCCAGGTTACGGCCGGGATTGCCGCCATTGGCCTTGATCAGATGCCACTGGCCGCTGAATAGGCACCGTTGTTCGTGCGCTGTGACGTCCGGTAACCCGACTGGCGGCTGTTTTTGCTGATAGCTGGCAGGCAACTGACAAAAACGGTGGTGAAATGATCAAAAACATATTGCGTGTAATCGGGGTGCTGTTTCTGGGGCTTATTGGCGTTCAGGTGTTCAACACCCTGCGCTTTGCCCCGCAAACGGTGACGGTTGATCCGATTAAGCTGCCAGGCGTCGAACAGGATGGGGTTGCCATGCGTTTGGGGCAGGCCATCCGGTTCAGGACCATATCGACCTCGCAGGATATGGGGGAAAGAGGCCCGGCGTTTCAGGGTTTTATTGACTGGCTGGTTACCACCTATCCGGCGGCCAATGGCG
>DAOUPC010000153.1 GCA_030626365.1 Paracoccaceae bacterium | reverse complement strand
GTGCGCCCGTCAGAAAACGGCAACGGCATCGCCACATAGTCGGTGCCGCCCTTGTCTTTATGTTCCTGCATGACCGGAAAACTGTTCCTGAAATTGGCATCGTCCAGCTTTTGACGCACACCGCCCAGCCCTTTGGACACATGCAGCAGCGGACTGTTCAGAAAGGCCGGGCTGTCATAAACTTCGTGCGAGGGGGCGTAGGTGGTGACTTTGCCGGTGGCCTTTTCCCAGATGTAGTTCTTGCCGGCGATCTGTGGATGCAGCGACCAGATCAATACGCTGAACCGCGATATGGCGACGCCATGTTCGATCAGCTTTTGGGTCAGCGCCGAAGTAAAGGATTCCGGCGTATCCATGTCGGCGGCTCCGCGCAGCAACCAATCGACCAGCGGGCCGGATATGCTGCCGTCCTGCCTGTCGTGCAGGGTGTTTTCCCCAAGGTCAATTCTGATGTCCGCGCTGGGCATGAACCCGATATGCCCCCTGATGGCACGGCTTTCGGGCAGCGGGTCGTCATAGTTCCAGATCGCGTTACGGAGGGGCGCGGCACCGTTTCCAAGTAAGATATCGCGGTAACGCGCGGTGCCCTTGAAGGGGCAGAAGGTCTGTAAATCGGTTTTATCGCTCTGCTCGACACTGACATCCCAGGCGGGAAAATATATTGTCGGGCTTAGCCGGGTTTCATACATCACCTTGGCATTGGTGCTGGAGGCCAGCAAAACATCATTGTGCCAGGCCGCTACCCGCCCCGAAAGGGGGTGAATGTCGATGCCATAGCTGCCTTTTTGATCAGCGGTACAATCATTCATTGGCGCGGCCTTTGTATCGTTGGTGACAAGGGACAAAGATGGCCCTGACGTGACAGTTTTTCAACTGCTTGCAACCAACGCTGCCAGCCCTTCGCGATACCCCGGATAGATCAGCTCAACCCCCAACGCATCCTTGATACGGTCGTTGCGCACGCGCTTGTTCTCGCCGTAAAAACTGCGTGCCATCGGGGTCAGGTCGGCTGTGTCGAACGGGATTGCGGGGGGGATCGGCATTCCCAGCAGTTCGGCGGCATGGGCAATGACATCCTGTGGCGGGGCCGGGTCATCGTCACAAAGGTTATAAATCGCGCCGGGGTCTGGCCGGGCGATCGAGGCCGCCAGAACCTGGGCGATGTCGGCCACGTGGATGCGCGAAAACACCTGCCCCGGTTTGATAATTCGGCGCGCTGTGCCTGAACGGACCTTGGCAAAGGGCCCCCGCCCCGGTCCATAAATGCCCGCCAGCCGGAAAATATGCAGCGCTAGGTCGGGGATCGCGCCCCAGGCCGCTTCGGCATCCATGCGCCACTGGCCCCGCTTTGAGGCCGGGTTTGGCGGGGTGGTTTCATCGACCCAATCGCCGCCATGGTCGCCGTAAACTGCGGTGGTGGACAGGTATCCGACCCATTTCAGCCGTGGCGCGATGCGTGCGATCTGATCGCCCAACCGGTCAAGCACCGGATCACCCGCCGCAGTCGGGCCAACCGAGATCAGCAAATGGGTCGCCTCGTCCAGCGCCTGTGCGCAGTCCCCGGGGGGCCAGACCAGCGGTTCGGCCCCCGTGTTGCGAATTTCGTCTGCGGCGCCGCCATCGCGGGTGGTACCGATAACCCGCCAGCCTTGGGGGATCAGGCGCGCCGCCAATGCCTGTGCAGACTAGCCATGCCCGAGGGACAGAAGTGTCTTGCTCATGCCCCGTGATGCGATGGTTCAGTTCGGTTGGCAAGCGCAGGTCGGGCTTGATTTAAATGCCGGTTTGCGCGTTTGATAGAGTATGAGCACAGACAAACCAGACCTCGAATCGGCCTATGGGCTGAAATCACCAGATGATTCCCGCCGGCTTTATGCCGAATGGGCAGATGATTATGATGACAACTTTGTCGCGCGCGAGGATTATCAACTGCATATCCATATCGCACGGGCCTTTGTTGCGGCGGGCGGACAGGGGCCGGTTTTGGATGTGGGGGCGGGCACCGGACTGTGTGGGGCCGTGTTGGCCGGGCTTGGGGTCGGGCCGCTGGATGCCACCGATATCAGCGCCGAGATGCTGGATCAGGCGATGCGCAAGGATATTTATCGCGACGCGATAGAGGCCGATCTGAACCTTGGCGTCCCGGTATCCCCCGACAGTTATTCGGGGGTCGTGTCATCGGGTACTTTCACCACCGGGCATGTGGGGCCGGGTGCCATTGATGCGCTGTTGCGGGTGGCACGCCGGGGGGCGCAATTTGCGCTGTCGGTAAAAGCCACGCACTATCAAAGCGAAGGCTTTGAGGCGGCGTTCAAAGCACTGGTGCAGGACCAAAAGATCAGCAACCTGACCCTGCAAAAGACCCGGATTTACGGGGATATGGCGACAGGGGAACATAAAGATGACATTTCCCTGATCGTGCTGTTCGAAAAGGCGTGAATACTGCCTGTCAGGGCCTATTTGCCCTTCCAGACGGGGTCACGTTTTTCGGCAAAGGCACGGGCCCCCTCTAACTGATCATCGGACGAATAGAGTATATCCACCGATGCCAATTGCCGTTTGGTGACCCGGTTCATCGTCGTCTGGAACTTTGAATCCTCGGCGTCCCGCACGATTTCCTTGATTGCCGCATAGACCAGCGGCGGACCGCTGGCCAGCAGACGCGCCAGTTCCCATGCGCGGTTCATCAACTGATCGGCTGGGACGATTTCATTCACCAGCCCCCAGCGGTGTGCCTCGTCTGCATCAAACCACCGGCCGGTCAGCAAGAGTTCCATCGCGATGTGATAGGGGATGCGCTTGGGCAGTTTGATGCTGGCCGCATCGGCCACGGTACCCGACCGGATTTCCGGCAGGGCAAAGCTGGCGTGATCAGCCGCCAAAATCATGTCCGCACTTAGCGCCAGTTCCAATCCGCCGCCGCAGGCAATGCCATTCACCGCCGCGATCACCGGCTTGTTCATGTCGCGCAGTTCCTGCAATCCGCCAAACCCGCCGACGCCATAATCGCCATCCACCGCATCACCGTCCGCTGCCGCCTTAAGATCCCAGCCGGGGCAAAAGAACTTGCCACCCGCCCCGGTCAGGATTGCCACCCGCAGGTCGGGGTCATCACGGAAATCGCGAAACACCTCACCCATCAGATGCGAGGTTTTCAAATCAATTGCATTGGCCTTGGGCCGGTCCAGGGTGATCAGCAGGATCGCGCCGTCGCGTTCAGTTTTTATCGGGTTTATTTCGGTGCTCATATCTGGGCCTTTCGAATAAGTGCGTCCACTGCGATTGCCCCGTCGGGGGTGCAGATCAGCGGGTTGATCTCAACTTCACTGACGCTGTGCGCATTGGCAAGCACATAGGCCTGCACCGCCGCGACCGCGTCCAGAATTGCACCCATATGGGTCGCCGGTTTACCACGATAGCCCGCCAGCAGGGGCGCGCATTTCAGCCGGGACAGGGCCGCTTCAACCTGGCCCCGCGTGCTTGGGATCAGCAGGGAAACGCTGTCTTGCATCAACTCTGTCAGGACCCCGCCTGCGCCCATCGTAAGCACAAACCCATGCGCCGGATCACGCACCACACCGATCAATATTTCAGCCACGCCGCCGGGAACCATTTCTTCGATCAGGAATTCATCCGTCCCGATGTCATGCGCGGCGGTGACTATCTGGTCTGCATTCAGCCCCAATCGCACCGCGCCATGTTCCGATTTATGCGCCATCCCCAACCCCTTGAGAACCAGCGGGCCGTTCAGTTGACCCGCCATCCTGCCTGCCGCATCTGCCCCCACTGCTTGCCGGTTGGCGGGCACGATCAGGCCATGCGTGGCCAGGGCGGATTTGGCATCGGCCTCACTCAGCAACATGTCGGGTGGCGCAGTGCCGGGCAACAGGACCGG
Organism: Paracoccaceae bacterium; assembly: GCA_030626365.1. Lineage (GTDB taxonomy): Bacteria > Pseudomonadota > Alphaproteobacteria > Rhodobacterales > Rhodobacteraceae > NVQY01. Next base: position 2,965 of record DAOUPC010000153.1, on the reverse strand, counting down.
ATTGTCGTCAGGGATATGGTCAAAGGCTGCGGCCTGAACCGCCGCCAAAGCCTCGTTCAAGCCGGCCAGAGGAACCACGCCGCCGTCCATCAATTCCTGCGCAATATCACGGGGCATCAGTTCCGGCAGGGTCGAGACAACGGCAAATGGCGCGCCGATCGTGTGGCGCACGCCCAGCGCGGCCTGCGTGGCACAGGCCCAGTCGGCGGCGTTGGTTGTTGGATAGTCAACAATCGAGAATGTCATGGCGATACCATCGCCGGTCATGCCGGCCCAGGCCCGTGTCATGGTGTCGGTATCCCGCCAGATATAGGTGTGGTAATCCAGCGGATTGGCCAGTGCCACCATCGGGCCAAGCGCCTGCCTCAGGTGCAGCATTTGGGGTTCGCTCAGAGCAGGGAACTCTACCCCCCGGGTCTGGGCCAGATCAGCAATCAGGCTTGCCTCACCACCCGAACAACTGATCGAGGCAATGCGGGCTGATTGCAGCCGCCCGGTACAATGCAACAGCTTTAGTGTCTCAAGAAACTCGGGCAACCCATGCAATCGGGCAATCCCCAGCCGGTCAAGAAACGCCTGCGCCCCCGCATCGCTGCCCGCCAGCGAGGCCGTATGCGACACGGCCGCCTGTTGCGCCTGTTCGGATATGCCCGATTTCAATGCCACCAGGGGGATGCCCCGCCGATCAGCCTTGCGGGCTAAGGCCTCCCATTGGCGAAGGTCGCCAAAGCCTTCCACATGCAGGCCAATCGCACTGACCCGGTCGTCATCCAACAATGCCATGGCAATTTCCGCCTGGCTGGTTTGCGCCATGTTTCCACAGGTAACCATATAGGCGATTGGCAAGGCACGCTGTTGCATGGTCAGATTGATGGCAATATTGCTGGACTGCGTCAGGATCGCCACGCCCCGCCTGACCGGAACCATCCCGTGTTGATCCGGCCAGATTGCCACCTGGTCCAGCGCATTGATAAAGCCATAACAGTTTGGCCCCAGAATGGGCATGTTGCCTGCGGCCCTTACCAGTTGGTTTTGCAAATCAGTGCCGGACGCATCCTCGGCCATTGCCTCGGTAAAGCCCGAGGCAAAACAAACCGCGCCACCTGCGCCCAGCGCATGCAGAGACTCGACAATCTCTATCGTTGCGTGCCGGTTGATGCCGATAAACGCGGCATCAAAGGTGCCTGACCAGTCGTTAATCCGCCTGAGCGCAAGCTGTCCTGCAATTACCTTGCCGGACGGATGCACCGGTACGATCTGGCCTGCATACCCGATCCTTTGCGCCGCATGCATGATCGATTCGCACCAGGTGCCACCACCGATTACGGCAATGGACCTGGGGTTCAACAAGCGGGACAGATTGCGTGTCATGTCTGACCGTGGGAAAAAGTTTCAATGCCTCCGGCGGGGATATTTGAAAACAGAAGAAGGGCTTTTTTAACCATTGTTTGCAAGATTGGGCTTGCGGTACAGGCGGGGACGCCGATGGCCGTAACAGGAGAAGGCCCCTTGCACTGCACGGTGCGGGCAGGGGGCTGAACCCGGCTTCTTCTGTTTTCAAATATCCCCGCCGGAGGCACAACGCGCAAGGCGCGTTGTTTCAGGGGACACCATAGCATCACGCGCCTAATGCCCGCAGCAATTTGCGGCTGATAATGTGACGCTGTATTTCGGATGTACCGTCCCAGATACGTTCGACCCGTGCATCGCGCCAGAACCGCTCTAGCGGGTAGTCATCCATCAACCCCATGCCCCCGTGAATTTGGATTGCGGCGTCCGTTACCCGCCCCAGCATTTCCGAGGCATAAAGTTTGGCCGAAGCGATTTCACGGTTCGCGGACAGCCCCTGATCCAGCCGGTTGGCAGCTGCCAGTGTCAACAGGTCGGCGGCATCTATTTCGGTGATCATGTCCGCAATCTGAAAGCTGACGCCCTGAAATTTGCCGATCTTCTGGCCAAATTGTTCGCGGGCCGCTGCATAGTCCAGTGCGTAATCGAATACCCGCCGTGCGCGTCCTACGGACATGGTCGCCACAGTGATCCTTGTGGCGTAAAGCCAGGTATTCATGACCGAAAATCCACCATCCACTTCGCCCAGAACCTGCGCATCGGGCAGGCGGCAGTCATCAAATTCGAGGATCATGTTCTTGTATCCGCGATGGCTGACCGATTTGTACCCATCGCGAATGGTGAAACCGGGTGTGCCGCGATCAACCAGAAAGGCGGTAATGCGTTTCTTGGGGCCCTTTGGGGTTTGATCCTCGCCTGTGGCGATGAACACGATAATGAAATCCGCGTGGTCTGCCCCAGAGATGAAATGCTTGGTTCCGTTTACCACCCAGTCGCCCCCGTCGCGTTGGGCGGTGCATTTCATACCTCTGATATCCGACCCGGCCCCCGGTTCGGTCATGGCCAGTGCATCCATCCTTTCGCCACGTACTGCGGGCATCAGATAGCGGTCAATCTGCTCGCCCTCGCAGGCCATCAGGATATTTTGCGGGCGGCCAAAGAAATGGTTAAGCGCCATCGACCCGCGCCCCAACTCGCGTTCCACCAATGCGAACTCCATATGGTTCAGCCCGGCGCACCCGACGCTTTGTGGAAAGTTGCAGGCATAAAAGCCCAGCTTCAGGGTCTTTTCCTTTATATCATCTGCAATTTCTTTGGGCACTTCTCCGGTGCGTTCAACCAGATCTTCGTGTGGATATATTTCGTTCTCGACGAATGAGCGCACCGTGTCGGCGATCATCCGTTGTTCATCCGTTAGCCCGTAATTCATGTGTTTACTTGTTTCCTGCGATTTGATGCCATTTTACGGAATGGCGGCAAGTCACGCACCCTACGTCGCATAATCTGCCCCCTCCTGATCCAGAATCGCCCTGAGTTCGGCCAGATGGCGCACATCCTGTTCGGGGTATTCTTCCAACTCTTTCGCGGTCTTTTCCGCCACATCGTCCGGCAAGAC
>DAOUPC010000096.1 GCA_030626365.1 Paracoccaceae bacterium | reverse complement strand
GCGGTTTTTTCTATATTGTAAGGGGGGTAGGTGGACTGGCTGACATCATTTGTCATGACCCGGTCCATCAGGTCGGCAATCTGGTCAAATCCGACAGTGGCACGGTGCAGGGGGGCAAAATCAAACGTACGCATAGGTTGGTATCCTCATATTTGAGCGATCTGTATTGGTGCCCTCCGAATGGACGGGCATGGGTTGATACCGGATCCCTTTTTGGCAATCCGATACAGTTCAGATGGGAATGTGGGGCGCTGATTTCAAGCCCGGATCAGGGTTTGACGAACTTGGCGCTGGTATTGTTACGCGCCCCGCCAACGGTGATACGGCTGGTGCCGGGGGCCGGGTCCATGGCAAAGCCCTTGCCGGTTGCCAGTTCGGCATGCAGGTCCGCCAGCGGTCCGTTTGCTGGCGTGCCCAGGTCGGTGCCCAGGGCAACACGCGCCCCACGCACTTCGGCCTTGGCTGATACCACCGACACAATGCGCGGGGTGCCGTTGGAAAATGAAAAGATCGGTGCCCCGGAGGACCCGAAATCAACATCACAGGACATCACAAGGACGCCTTGTTGGCGGGCCATGACGGCGCAGACCTGTTGCAGGGACGGGGCCTCGGCGCGGTCATGCGCATAGGATACCACCCCCACCTTGTCGCCCTTGCGCGGGCGTGTGGCGGTCTGAAACGGGGTGATGGTTGTGTTGCGGATCGGGTGTTGCAGTTCCAGCAGGGCAATGTCGTTGCGCACACGATCAGACGATACCGCCTGATTATACACATAATCAGGATGCACCACCGCGCGGCGAACGCTGCGATAGGCAGCAGCACGGCCATTGCGCCAGCCTGCCAGGAATTCGATCGACTGATGATCCACCCTTGATCCGGTGGATTTGTTGAACAGGCAATGTGCGGCTGTCAGGACCAGATCGGGCGCGATCAGGGCACCGGTGCAAAACCCTGTTCCGTTGATGTCCAGACGTCCCACGGCCTCCCATTGGCGGCCCGCATCGGTGGTGTCCATACGCTCCAGCGCGGTGCCGCCGGCCAAAGCCGCCGGGGCGGCCAGCCCCATCATCATCAAACCTGCAAGAAGAAATCCGCGCAATTGGCTGTCCTTTACCTGTCTGGCGTCGGTCTAATGGTGCGGTAGGGCGGAAATGCGGCGATTGCCGGGCATTGTCCGATGTTAGCGTTACCCGCCCCGGCTTATCCCCCCCGGCTTACCCCCCGGTGTTATTCCCGGTCAATACCGGCTGTGATCAGCGCCGGTGGCTTGGGGCCGCCAGTGGCCCAGTCAAGCAACTCGACGCTGTGGACAACCGGCACCTGTGTGCCCGATCCGATCTGTATCATACAGCCGATATTGCCGGCGGCGATGATATCGGGTGATTTTGCCTCAAGCGTGCGCACCTTGCGGGCCTTAAGCTGGCCGGAAATTTCTGGCTGCATCAGGTTATATGTCCCGGCTGAACCACAGCACAAATGGCTGTCGGCCGGTTCCACCACGCTGAACCCGGCCCGTTTCAGCAGGGTTTTGGGAACTGTCGTGACCTTTTGGCCATGCTGCAAAGAACAGGCCGCGTGATAGGCAACCGTCAGGCCGGTATCGGCCCCTTCGGGCAGGTCCAGGCGCGCCAGAACTTCGCTGACATCCATCGTGATGGCCGATACCCGCGCGCCATCCCCGGCCAGCGGGCTATCGCGGAACATATGCCCGTAATCCTTGACCGTTGTGCCGCAACCGCTGGTGTTGATGACAATCGCGTCCAGCCCTGCATCGTCCATTTCACCCACCCAGGCCCGGATATTTCTTGCGGCGCTGCCGTGGCTTTCATCGACCTTGCCCATGTGATGGGTCAACGCCCCACAACAGCCCGCATCGCGTGCCACCACCACCTCGCAGCCCAGCCGCGTCAGCAGCCGGATGGTGGCATCGTTGATATCAGTGTTCAGCGCCTTTTGTGCGCACCCGGTCATCAGCGCCACCCGCATCCGGCGGGCGGTGGTCCGGGGGGCAAAGCTTTGTGGGTCATCATTGCGGCTGACCGGGGGGATCACCTTTGGGGCCATTTCCAGCATCGCGCGCAGGCGGGCATCCGGTATCAACCTTTTGAAGGGGCGGGCCATCTTGGCCCCCAGCAATGCCAGCCGGAACCGCGTTGGGTATGGCAATACAAAGGCCAGAACCCAGCGCAGCGCACGATCGCCAAAGGGGCGTTTATAGCGCCGTTCGACATAGGCGCGCGCCTGATCGATCAGGTGCATGTAATGCACGCCGGACGGGCAGGTGGTCATGCAGGCCAGACAGGACAGGCAGCGGTCAATGTGCTGGACCGTCCGGGCATCGGGCACCCGGTTGTTCTCTAACATATCCTTGATCAGGTAAATCCGCCCCCGCGGGCTGTCCAGTTCGTCGCCCAGCACCTGATAGGTGGGGCAGGTCGCGGTACAGAACCCGCAATGCACACAGGCACGCAGAATTTCGTTGGCGCGGGCAATGTCGGGGTCTTGCATCTGTTCTTGGGTGAAACGGGTTTGCATCCGATCTATGCCCCTGCTGCGGGCTGCATCAGCCCGGTGTTGAAAATTCCCCTTGGGTCAAACCGGTCCCGCAGGCCTTTGGTGATTTCCTCTAGCGGGGCAGACAGTGGTTGGAACACACCCAGCCGCGCCTTTGTGTCTTTATCCGCCCGCACCAGCGTCGCGTGACCGTCAAAGCGTCCGGCTTTTGCCCTCAGGTCGCTGCCCTCTGGCATCAGTGCCCAGATCAGCCCGCCACCCCAGTCAAACAGCAGGTCGCTGGCCCCCAGCCTTTTGGCCAGACCGGGCGCGTCCGATGGTTTGACAGATAATTTCCACACATCGCCCTTGCGATTATGAAACGCCTTAACGTCCCGCACGGCCTTCCATATGTCGGCTGACTGTGCGGGGGTTTCTGTCTGGCTGATTTCCCCCTGACCGGCCATCAGATCCCTGATCTTTCCGGCCCGGTAGGCGACCGACCCCCCGAACCCTTCGAGCCGCAGCATCACCACCGGATTGCCATCCCTTCCGGCCGGGTCATAGGCGGCGCCGCTGACCTCAAAGGGGGAACATAACGCGGACGACATGGCCCGCACGGCCCTGTCGGTGTCCAGCCCCGAGAGCATCACGGTCATCTGGGTTTCGGCCATCGGCAGCACCTTAAAGGCGACCTCGCTTAGTACGCCAAGGGTTCCCCATGACCCGGCCATCAGCTTGACCAGATCATAGCCGGTGACGTTTTTCATCACCCTTCCGCCATTCCTGATAATCACCCCGTTGCCATCAACAAACCGTACCCCAAGCAGGAAATCACGGGCCGCCCCGGCCTGTATCCGCCGTGGCCCGCTGATATTGCCCGCCACAACGCCGCCGATTGTCGGGGTGCCATCCGTTCCCGCCACCCCCCGATGGTCCATCGGTTCAAACGCCAGCCGCTGACCATGTTCGGCCAGGGCCACCTCGATTTCGGCCACCGGCGTGCCGGCCCTTGCCACCAACGTCAGCGCGCCCGGCTCATACAGCTCAATTCCGCTTAGCCGGGCCGTGCTCAGAACCTCTCCGGTCAGTGTCAGGCCCCTTGTGGCACCACCCTGCACGGCCAGCGGCCCCTTTGCCGCCATCACCATTTTGGCCAGTCCGGCCTCGTTCTCGGGTTTCATCATCTTTATCCTGCCTCATGAATTCCGGGTATGGTGCCCTGTTACTCGGCGGCCATCCGAGCAGCCCGCCGGCCCTGCGATATAACCAACGGAAACACCTTGGCCGGGTTCAACAGCCAGGCCGGATCGAACACATCCTTGATCGCCATCTGCGCCTCCAGATCGGCGGCGGAATATTGATGCAACATCAGATCCCGCTTTTCCACACCGACCCCATGCTCTCCGGTCAGGCACCCGCCCACCTCTACGCACAGCTTGAGGACCTCGGCCCCGAATGCCTCGCATTGTTCCAGATCTCCGGGTTTGTTGGCATCAAACAGAATTAACGGGTGCATGTTTCCGTCACCGGCATGAAACACATTGGCCACATCCAGCCCGTATTCCTTCGACATCTCGCTGATCCGGCGCAGTACAAATGGCAAGGCCGTCACCGGAATTGTCCCGTCCAGACACATGTAATCGTTGATCTGGCCCATGGCGCCAAAGGCGCTTTTGCGACCCAGCCAGATGCGCCCGGCCTCTTCTTCGTCCTTGGCCTCGCGCAGTTCCACCGGGTTGTGCCCCCTGGCGATGTCCTTGATCACCTTCAACTGTGTGTCGATCTCTTTGGGGCTGCCTTCGACCTCGACAATCAACAGGGCCTCGCACATCGGATACCCGGCGTGGGCAAAGGCCTCTGTTGCCTCGATGCAGGGGCGGTCCATGAACTCGATCGCCACGGGCAGAACCCCGGCGCGGATAATGTCGCTGACGCAGGCCCCGGCCACCTCGTTGTCGTCAAAGCCGATCAGCACCGGCCTTGCGCCCTCGGGTTTTCGCAGGATGCGCAGCGTGGCCTCGGTTACCACGCCCAACTGCCCCTCTGAGCCGCAGATCAGCCCCAACAGGTCCAGCCCGCCTGAATCCAGATGCCCGCCACCGATTTCTGTCACCGTTCCGTCCATCAGAACCAACGTCACCCCCAACAGATTGTTGGTCGTCACCCCGTATTTCAGGCAATGCGCCCCGCCGGAATTCATCGCGATATTCCCGGCAATGGCGCAGGCCAACTGGCTGGACGGGTCGGGTGCATAAAAGAAATCCTGTTCGGCGACCGCGCCGGTCACGCTCAGATTGGTGCGCCCGGTCTCTACCCGGATGGTCCGGTTGTCGTAATCGGTCTCCAATACCCGGTTCATCCTTGCGACGCCCAGAATGACGCAATCCGCCGTCGGCAGCGCGCCCCCGGCCAGCGACGTTCCCGCGCCCCGTGGGACAACCGGCACCCCCATTGCGTGACAGATGGCCAGAATGTCGGACACCTCTTTTGTCGAGGACGGCAGAACCACCAGCATCGGCGGGCACCTGTATGCGGTCAGCGCATCACATTCATAGGCTCGTGTCTCGACCTCGTCAGTGATGACCGCCTGTTTCGGTAATACCTGCAAAAGCCGGGTGACCAGTTGGGCCTTTTGGGCCAGAACATCCGGGTCTGGTGTTGGCATTTCCATGTGTAATTCCTCACGTGGTCCCATTTGGTAAAAAGATATTACCAATTTTCACATCTGGCAAGTCCATGCGGATGCTCATACTGTCACATTCATGACCTGGACCGACCGTTTATTGCTGTTTTCGACGCTGGACTTCGCTGCGCTGGCGGTGCTGGTGCTTATCTGGATCTGGATCAGCTGGCGAATTGAACGCCCCTCGCCACAAAAACCGTCGGTTTCGGTGCTGATGGATGATTTCCGGCGTGACTGGATGCATCAGATGGTCACCCGTGAACCCCGTATGTTCGATGTTCAACTGATCAGCAGCCTGCGTCAGGGCGCGACCTTCTTTGCCTCGGCATCGATGATTGCCATCGGTGGTGGTCTGGCGCTGATCGGCAATACCGATCAACTGGCCGGATTGGCAAACGACCTGACACTTGGCAATGCCCCGGCCATCGTCTGGGAAATCAAGATCCTGATCGTGCTGCTGTTTCTGTGCAACGCCTTCCTGAAATTCGTCTGGGCGCACCGGCTGTTCGGCTATTGCTCGGTCTTGATGGCCTCGGTCCCGAACGATCCATCTGCACCGCTTGCCTATCCTCGTGCCGGACAAGCCGCAGACCTCAGCATCACGGCTGCACGCAGCTTTAACCAGGCCATGCGCTCGGTCTATTTTGCGCTCGCCTCGGCGGCCTGGCTGCTGGGGCCAATTCCGCTGGCCCTGGCGGCCATCCTGACGGCGGCCATCCTTTACCGGCGTGAATTTGCCTCGCATTCCCGCTCGGCGCTCTTGCGGATACCTTCGGATACGCGTGCCTCAGACACACAGACGTGATCCCAAACCCTTGCCTGACCTGCCATAAATGGCCCATGAAACATCTGATCCTCGCCCTGTTGCTGCCCCTCGCCCTGGCCTCCACCCCTTCCCGGGCCGATCCCCCGCTGATCGAAAAAGTCAGCGCCGCCAACACATCAAACGGCTGGCGCTTTGACGTAACCCTGTCGCACCCCGATTCAGGGTGGGATCACTACGCTGATGGCTGGCGTGTTCTGGACATGAACGGCACCCAACTGGGCATGCGGGTCCTTGCCCACCCGCATGAGGCCGAACAACCCTTCACCCGCTCCCTTGGTGGCGTGCAATTGCCCGCAGGCACACAGCAGGTGCAAATTCAGTCGCGGTGCCTGATCGATGGCTGGTCTGCCGAAACCCTGACAGTCACCATTCCCTGACCCAACTTCTTCTGTTCTTAAATATCCCCGCCGGAGGCCCGCCCGCAAGCGGGCAAATCACTTTCGGTGATACGGCCCGCCCGCCAGAATGGTGGCCGCCCGATACAATTGTTCGGCCAGCATCACCCTTACCAGCATATGCGGCCAGACCATCTCGCCAAATGACAGGCTGAAATCTGCCTCTGCCCTCAGACCCGGATCGATCCCGTCGGCCCCGCCAATCACCAGCGCCAGATCGCCTTGCCCCTGGTCCCTCCACCCGGCCAACCGGGTTGCGAACTGGGGCGATGACAACCGCTTTCCCCGCTCGTCCAGGGTACAAAGCGCCGCGCCCTTGGGCAGCGCTTTTCGCAGTAACGCGGCCTCTGCGGCCATGCCACCGCCTTTGCGGTCCTCAACTTCAAACAGCTTCACCGGCCCAAGCCCAAGGGCGCGGCCGGTTCTGTCGAATCTTGTCAGATAATCGTCAATCAGGGTTTTCTCGGGCCCGGACCTTAACCGGCCGACGGCACAAATATGGACACGCATGCCGTTCAGCCCCCGACCCTGTACAGGACCGGCGCTAGCTGGCCGGTGCCGACGGGCTTGCAGGCTGCCACATTTTTTCCAACTGATAGAACTCGCGCACTTCGGGACGGAAGATGTGAACAATCACATCCCCGGTATCAATCAACACCCAGTCCCCGGCATCTTTGCCTTCGACCTTGGCGATCAATCCGAACTCTTGTTTGACGCGATCCATCAGCTTTTCCGCCATGGCCGAGACCTGACGCGTCGAGCGACCCGAGGCGATGACCATATGGTCGCCAATCTCGGTTATGCCGCGCAGATCGATCTGCACGACCTCTTCGGCCTTATCGTCATCAAGCGAGGAAAGGATATGCACCAACAGTTTTTCGCTGGTGGGTTTGGTGGGGGTGGCCAGTGGACCACCCTTGTCATCAGCGGTCACAACCGCCTCTGCAGGGGATGTCAGGACTTTGTCCTCCAAAATGCGCGCCGATCGCCCCCGGCACAGGGGATAGTTCAAAGGTAACAACCCAAGGATGACATTTCAATGAAACCTTGAATATGGCCGCGCTTGTGTCGGGTTTCGTGCCCTTTATGCCAAGCTTGCGTCAGGCTCAACACCCTTTTGCATGCAGGTGCATCGCCGGGGCGTTACCTGGACATTGCTTGGGCATTACTTTGGTGTTGGCGAATACCCGGCTTCCCGGCTTGATTGACGGGGTCTGCCTCTGTATCTGGGGCAGCATGATAAATGCTCGCAATCCAGTTCCCGATCTGCAAGACCGTGCCCGCCTGCGCGAGCGGTTCTTCGGCGCGACCCGTACCGTCCTGGCGTGCCTCTGAATTCGGCCCCCCCAACAACCCCTGATACCCCAAACAACGGGAGAGGACCAATGTCCCCCAAAACGCTTTATGACAAGATATGGGATGCCCATATCGCAGACGAAGCCGCCGATGGCACCTGTCTGCTTTATATCGATCGCCACCTGGTTCACGAAGTAACCAGCCCCCAGGCCTTTGAAGGCCTGCGTCTGGCCGGTCGGGGCGTTCGCGCACCCGACAAGACCATCGCGGTGCCCGACCACAACGTGCCGACCACGCCAGACCGGGAAAACGGGATTGAGAACGAACAAAGCCGCATTCAGGTCGAAGCGCTGGACAAGAACGCGCGTGATTTCGGTATCCACTATTACCCGGTCAGCGACATCCGTCAGGGTATCGTGCATATTGTCGGACCTGAACAGGGCTGGACCCTGCCGGGCATGACCGTGGTTTGCGGCGACAGCCATACGGCCACACATGGGGCCTTTGGGTCACTGGCGCATGGTATTGGCACATCCGAGGTGGAACATGTGCTGGCCACCCAGACGCTGATCCAGAAGAAATCGAAGAACATGAAGGTTGAAATCACCGGCCAACTGGCCCCTGGTGTTACGGCCAAGGACATCACCATGTCGGTGATTGGCAAAACCGGCACCGCCGGCGGCACCGGCTATGTGATCGAATATTGCGGTCAGGCGATCAGTGATCTGTCGATGGAAGGGCGCATGACCGTCTGCAACATGGCGATCGAGGGCGGTGCCCGCGCTGGCCTGATTGCGCCCGATCAGAAAACCTATGACTATGTGATGGGCCGCCCACATGCGCCAAAAGGTGCCCAGTGGGAGGCCGCCCTGATGTGGTGGAAAACCCTGTTTTCCGACGATGATGCCCAATGGGACGAGGTGATCACCATTCGTGGCGAAGACATCGCACCCGTTGTTACCTGGGGCACCTCGCCCGAGGACGTTCTGCCGATCACCGCAAATGTGCCTGCCCCGTCAGATTTTGAAGGTGGCAAGGTCGAGGCGGTCCAGCGCGCGCTGGATTATATGGGCCTGACCCCCGGCACCCCGCTGAACGAGGTCAAGATTGACACCGTGTTCATCGGTTCCTGCACCAATGGCCGGATCGAAGACCTGCGTGCTGCTGCCGGAATCCTGAAAGGCAAAAAGATCAAGGACGGCATGCGTGCCCTGATCGTGCCGGGGTCCGGTCTGGTGCGGCTTCAGGCCGAAGAGGAAGGCCTGGCAGACATCTTTATCGAGGCCGGTTTTGAATGGCGCCTTGCGGGCTGTTCCATGTGTCTGGCGATGAACCCTGACCAGTTGGAACCGGGCGAACGTTGCGCCGCCACGTCGAACCGTAACTTTGAAGG
>DAOUPC010000080.1 GCA_030626365.1 Paracoccaceae bacterium | reverse complement strand
GCTTTACGATGACAGAACCCGCGCCAGCGCCGATGTCAAAGCGATTGCACAAGAACACCTGTGCCGGATCGAACAGAAGTTGACGGAACTGAATGAAATGCACATGACCCTGTCGCATCTGGTCAAAGAATGTGCCGGGGATCACCGCCCCGATTGCCCGATCCTTGCGGATCTGGCCGCCACATCAGGCAAAAAAACCGCAACCATGGTGGATTAGGGCCAGGGCCAAGGTCAGCGTCAGAATCAGAATCTGGCGCAACCAAAATTCGCGGCATTATCAATTGGCCCTTTGGGCAAAACACTGGCCCCAAACCAGCCCCGATCCCACCCTGCCCGGCACCGCCGCCGTATCCGCATATGATTGCAATTAATCATATAATGCTTTACGAATGTGATTGCGCCATTCCAGACACTGCGATTTTCCGGGTATCCACGTCTAACAGAATTGGAACTGATCATGTACCGCCGGGTTAACAGCGGACGATTTATCGGCCTGACAACATTTGGAATTGTCATCGTCATGGCCGTGTTCACCTGGGTTATGTACGGAATGGCCCAGCAGGTATTTGTCATGTCGGATATCATGCTGGATTTAAGTGACAGCTTTAGGTCAATGATCGTCATTCAGGAACAAATGGCCTTGGATATTCACAGCATGAGCAGTGATATTTCGACCCTTAGCGGCGACATTTCAACCATGAACCGCGATGTTGGCACTATGTCGGGATCGGTCGGGGCCATGACAGATGCGATGCGCAGCATGGCCATCAATATGAACCGGATGACCTATGACGTCAGCCAGGCATCCTATGCCATGTCCAATCCGATGTCATACATGTGGGGCAATTCGTTTCCGTTCTGAACTGCCTGCCCCCAGGCAGAGGCGTTGCGCCGCAGAAAAGGATTGCCGATGAATGATATTTCACCGCCCGCCCCCCGACAGGACGGCTGTGGCGATCAGACCTTTCGCCTTGCGGTTTATGAGGCGGGCCATGCACTGACGGCGCGCGCGCTTGGGCTAAAGCTCATCTCGGTTCGGATGTTGCCGCGCCCCCCGGTTATTGTCAGCGACAAGGCGTTTGCCACCGGGAAATGGGACGCCTTCATCGAAACTTTGGAAATACGCATCATCGAACTTTTCGGCGGGCAGATCGCGGAAGAGCACGCCTGTGGCACCCACACCTGTTGCAGCGGTGACATTTCCCGAATTGACGAGTTGTCAAAACTGGTGGCGGGGCTGACAGGCGCGGATGATGCCGAAACGGTCATGTTCGACCTGGAGGATGCCGCCCGCGAGATTTTCGCGAACCCATTGTACCGCGATGCCATCATACCGATCGCAGAATTCCTTTACCGACGGGTAAATGAGGGGCGCGAGATAATCGATGGCGATGACATCGAAGCCGAGATCAGCAAACACATCCCCATCACACCGCCGCAAAGCTGGCTGAAAAAGGTGTTTTCCCTGGGCCTGAACACCTGATCCTGCGCCATGGGTGGCAGATTGGCAGGTTTCGGGCATGGGTGCAGACGGTCATCCATGGCGAATCACCTGACAGAGCTATGCAGTTTTCGCGGGTCCGCATTGCCCTCATTGCATGGCTTTTGATGGCGGGTGGCCTGCATATGCCCGCCTCACGCAAATTTTTCTTTATGGCGTGCTGATCCACGTCGCTTTTTCGCAAGTATCTGAAAACGCATATCAAACCTGGAATATGATTGAGGCCGGCAGGGCTGGATTCCAGCGGTTCCCATGTCACATAAATTCTAAAGTTTGAATATTTATACATATTAGCATACGAATATGTAAGCCGACAGCATCAGAGCGGCATTTCACAAGGGTTTGTTTGACGAACAAGTAATTAAAAAAGGGGGGAACAATGCGGGTTTTGATCCGACTAGCTTTATCTGTTTTTATTTTGATGACAGCATACTTTACGGGCTTTCTGCCTGTGCGCCCCGCGAATGCCCAGCAGTCGGAAACGATCTATCAGACAGCGCGCGTTTCAACCACCACCACCGGAAGTCAGGCCACTGTTGGCGGCACCGTGGTTCCCTTCAAACAGGTTACGCTGACCGCCCAGACACCGGGCCGGGTCACTTTCCTGGTTGGCATCGAAGGCCACCGCGCAACAACAGGCGAGGTTCTGGTCCGGATCAACGATGACGACATTCAGGCCCAGCGCCGCGCCGCATCGGCCCAGATCAGCCAGGCCGAGGCCGCACTCAGAAATTCACAGATGCAATATTCCCGAGAGCTTTATGCCCCACGGGTCGATTCAATTTCCGGTTTCCCCGGAATGGGCATCCCGGCGACATTTGATCAGTTTTTCACCCGTGGGTTTTCCAACTCGTTTGGCAATTCGAACTCGGCTTTGGAACGTCAGGCCGATCTTTATGCCCGGGGCGTCGGCATCAATCAGGCCCAAAGCGCGATGCAGCAGGCCCAGGCCAACCTGGAAGGGCTGGACGCAAGGTTGCGCGATTCCCGGTCAGTTGCCCCGTTTGACGGCGTTATCATCAGCAAGATGGTCGAGGTGGGCGATACGGTTCAGCCCGGAATGGCGCTGATTACCTATGCCTTTACCGACTATCTGCGCATCGACGCCGAGGTGCCGGTTCGTCTGGCTGCCGGGTTGCGCGAAGGTATGATCGTTCGCGCGCGTCTTGATGTCGGCGGCGTTCAGGTTGACGCGAAAGTTGCCCAGATATTCCCGGTGGCCAACCCCAAAAGGCACACGGTGCGCGTCAAGTTCGACCTGCCGTTCGATACGCCGGGGGGGCCGGGCATGTATGCCGAAGTGACCATTCCCGACAGTTCGGTTCCGATGCGCACCCAACAGGCGCTGCCCACTGACGCGCTGATCTGGCGTGGCAGTCTGCCATCGGTCTTTGTTCTGGAAAATGGTCGCCCGTCGCTAAGGATTGTGCGGGTCGGATACCCATTGCCCGATGGCCGCGTGGCCATCGTGTCCGGGTTGACCGGGGGCGAACAGGTCATCCTGAACCCGCCCGCAAACCTGATTTCCGGAAACTAACCGCACACCAAGACCCAGGAAAGGAGGACACCATCGCCAGCACCCACGATACCCGGCACGACAATCAGGGAACCGTTGATCCGGCCGCCAAACTTGGGCTGGCCGGCAATCTGGCCCGGATGTTCATCCATTCCCCTTTGACGCCGCTGTTGCTGGTTGCCTGTCTTGGGCTGGGATTGATGGGGCTGGCTTTGACGCCGCGTCAGGAAGACCCGCAAATATCCGTGCCGATGGTCGATATCTTTTTCTCGTATCACGGGTCGTCCGCCGATCAGGTGGCATCGCTGGCAACCGACCCTCTGGAACGGCTGATGTCGGAAATTCAGGGGGTTGATCACGTCTATTCGGTGTCTCAGCGTGACGGGGCAATGGTGACGGTTCAGTTTGATGTCGGCGAGGAACTTGGCCCGTCACTGGTCAAGCTGAACGACAAGATCCAGTCGAACCTTGACCGAATTCCACCGGGGGTGTCGCAACCTCTGATCCGTCCCAAGGGCGTTGATGATGTTCCGGTCGTGACCCTGACAATCTGGTCACACGAGGTAGACGAGGCAATATTGCGCAGCGTGGGGCTGGATATGTTGCAGCGCCTGAAAGAGATCAAAGGCACCTCGCAAAGCTCGATCATTGGCGGGCGCTCTGATGCCATCCGTGTTGAGATATTTCCCGAGCGCCTGGCCGGTTTTGGTATTGGTCTGGACCAGTTGGCACAGACCATTCGCAACGCGAATTCGGAACGCGCCGTTGGCCTGATCGAGGACGGGCAAACCACATTTTCCCTTAGCACCGGGTCGTTCCTGCGCACAGGTCAGGACATCGAAAACCTGATGATCGGTGTTCGGGATGGTCAACCGGTTTACATCCGTGATGTGGCGCTGGTCACCGAAAGCACGGATGACGCCGACAATCTGGTCGCCTATTACACCGGCCCGGCCTATGGCCAGCACAAAGGCGAAAACGCCGGTGACAGTACCGAAACAGGCACCGAACGCGCGCCGGTTGGTGCCGCGGCCGTCACAATCGCCATCGCCAAGAAGAACGGCACCAATGGCGTGCAGGTCACAAGCGATGTCATGGCCCAGGTCGAGCGCCTGAAAGGCAGCCTGATCCCCGACAATATCCACGTCGAAGTCACACGGGATTATGGCGAAACCGCCAACGAAAAGGTCAATGAACTGATTTTCAAGCTGTTCATCGTGACCGGTGCGGTGACCTTGCTGATCTGGCTGGCGCTGGGGTTACGTGCGGCAATCGTGGTGCTGATCGTTATTCCGATCGTTATTCTGCTGACCGTGTTTTGCGCCTGGTTGCTTGGCTATACGATTGACCGGGTCAGCCTGTTTGCGCTGATATTCTCAATCGGGATTCTGGTGGATGACGCCATTGTCGTGGTCGAAAACATCTATCGCCGCTGGCTGATAGATGGGGAATGCACCCCCGAATGTAACATTGACGCGGTACGCGAGGTCGGCAACCCGACCATTCTGGCGACGCTGACAGTGATTGCGGCCCTGCTGCCGATGGGTTTTGTGACCGGCATGATGGGCCCCTATATGCAGCCAATCCCGGCGCTGGGGTCGGTGGCCATGGTCCTGTCCCTGTTTGCCGCGTTCCTGTTTACGCCCTGGCTGGCCCAGCGCATCCGCCCGTCGATGAAAACACTGGCCCGGATGGAACACAGCGAAGACCGCCAGGCCAAGGCGCTGAAAAGCCTTTTCAACAGGATATTGGGGCCGCTTCTGGAAAGCCCGTCAAAGGCCCGGATATTCCGGCTTGGCATGTGGATCGTCTTTTTCCTTAGCCTGTCGCTGTTTTATACACAAAGCGTCGCCGTCAAGATGCTGCCCAATGACAACAAACCAGAGTTCAATGTTGTCGTGAACATGCCCGAGGGCACCGCCCTTCCGGTCACGGCCAATGTCGTTTCACAACTGGCTGACAAACTGGTGCAAATCCCCGAAGTGACGGCGTTGCAAACCTATACCGGAACCGCATCACCGTTCAATTTCAACGGGTTGGTGCGCCACACCTATCTGCGCAATCAGGCGTGGATGGGCGATATTCAGGTTCAGTTGGTGCCCAAGGGGGCGCGTGACCTTTCCTCGCATGAACTGGCCGTGCAGGCGCGTGATATCCTTAGCCCGCTGGCCCGCGAACTGGGCGGTCGTATCGAGGTCGTGGAAATGCCGCCCGGACCGCCGGTTCTGCAAACGATGGTGGCGGAAATCTATGGTCCCGACAACAAGACCCGCCGCCAGGTGGCGCGCGACGTCGAGGCGCTTTTCCGTAAGGCAGACACGATTGTTGACGCCGACAGCTATTTGCAGATGCCCTATGACAGCTGGCGTTTCGTGGTTGACCGTCAAAAAGCATCGCGTCTGGGTGTGTCCGTCGAGGATGTTAACCGGCAACTGGAAATGGCCCTGGGCGGGTTCAGGTTGGGCGATGTGAAATCCGAACGATCGCTTGAGCCAAAGTTCATCTATCTGCAAATGCCAATTTCGCTGCGGGGCCAGTTTGGCCGCCTTGGTCAACTGCCCATCCCGTCCGCCAGTGGCGAAATGGTTCCGCTGACCTCGCTTGGTTATTTCGAACAGTTCCGCAAGGATGATCCGGTTTATCACAAGGATCTGCGCGCGGTTGAATATGTCACCGGCGAAGTGTCCGGCAAACTGGGCGCGCCGATCTACGGTATTCTTGAGCTTGAAACCCTGCTGGATGATTACGTGTCGCCGGATGGGGTGCGTGTGGACACCAATTACATCGGCCCCCCTGAATCCGGCCTGCAATCGGCGCTGGAATGGACCGGCGAATGGACCGTGACGTATGTCACCTTTCGCGACATGGGTATCGCCTTTGGTGTGGCGCTGATCCTGATCTATATCCTGGTGGTCTGGGAATTCGGCAACTTCCGCCTGCCGGCAATCATCATGGCGCCAATCCCGCTGACCCTGATCGGGATTGTGCCGGGTCACTGGCTGTTCGGCGCACCCTTTACCGCCACATCAATGATCGGCTTTATCGCGCTGGCCGGGATCATCGTGC
Organism: Paracoccaceae bacterium; assembly: GCA_030626365.1. GTDB lineage: Bacteria > Pseudomonadota > Alphaproteobacteria > Rhodobacterales > Rhodobacteraceae > NVQY01. Next base: position 4,119 of record DAOUPC010000080.1, on the reverse strand, counting down.
GCAACTCGATCCTGCTGGTTGATTTCTCGCGCCAGTCGGTCGGCGAAGGCATGAGCGTCCCGGACGCGGTGATCCACGCCTGCTGCACAAGGACACGCCCCATCATCATCACCGCACTTGCGCTGATGGTCGGTTCCTCGGTTATTCTGTCGGACCCGATTTTTGAAGGCATGGCGATTTCGCTGATGATGGGCGGGATGGTATCAACCCTGCTGACGCTGATTGTGATCCCGCTTGGCTGTGTTTCATTCAGTGAAGCCCTGTCCGGGGAACAGCCCGGTTCGCCCAAAGACACCGATGATGTCAAAGACGCGCCAATGCCCGATCCGATCACCACCACCGGATCACAGCACAAGGCGGCAACGGCCAGTGTGGCGACAGCCAGCAAAAAGCCGGCCAGCAAGACCACCGCCACAGCCAAAGCCACAGTCAAGACCACCGCCAAAACCGCTGCACCAAAGCCTGCGACCAAACCAAAACCCGCAGCCAAGCCAAAAACCGCGCGCAAACCAAAAACCGCAGCACGCCGGGGTATCCGCCTGAAGGGCACGCCTGACGGCACCAAAAACGGCCCAAAAAACGGAGGGGAAAGCTGATGCATAATTCAATCGCACCGCCCGCCCTGATCCGGCCAAACCCCACCGACCGGATGCGGCAGGGATGCGCCGCACCAAAGCAACCAAACCGATAATTGGCAAAGACAGAATGATGAAACGCAAAGGTACAGGTATGGAAAAAAGCGGCCCAATTACCCTGATTTCTGTGGTTTGCGCGCTGCTTATGCTGGTGCCGGGCGTGGCGCTGGCACAATCGGGGGGCAACCCCTGGAACCCGTATCGCGCCGCACAACAACAGATGGCACCGCGATACATCACCTCACCCCCGCTGGTTCAGCCCCCGCATATTTCACCACAATTCCCCAATCTGGCCCCCAACCGGGCCCCCAGCCGTTTCGCACCACCGGGTCTTGAACAGCAACTGGCAACCGGCGCACAGCCGCAGCCCCCGGTGGCGACCTATTTCACCCCACCCCCTGCTGGTTACGCACCACAAGGGTATGACCAGCGGCCCAATGTGCCGGGTCCGGGGTATGGTGCTTACCCGCAGCAGGCCTATGGCAACAACGGATATTCAGGATACGGGGCGAACGGCCCCCTGCCCCCTTACGGACGTCCCGGTGGATCAGGTGGCTTCGTCCCATTCCCCGGCAATCCGACAAACGGATCAACAAACGGAGGGTTCCCAGGTTTCAACATGCCTTTCGGGTTCTTCTGACACCGAAACGATCAATCTGCGCACTAAAATCCGTGCGCACCCAATGGATACCGGCAATCGTCCCGAGGCCAGGTACCAAACGCAATCGGGACATATTTTTGGAGACTACAAATGCGTAAGACAATTTATTCCGTAGCCCTGGCCGCTGGCTTGAGCAGTGTAATGGCAGTGGGCGCAAGCGCCCAGAACTGGGGCCCCGCACCGGGTCCGGGTTACTATGGCCCGCCCGCCGGATACAGTGGCTATGGCGCGCCGATGCCCGGTTACAACAATGGTTGGGGTGGCAATAACAACAACGGCTGGGGTGGCAACAACTGGGGCCCGTTCGGTGGTGGTAACAACAACGGCTGGGGCGGCAACAACTGGGGCCCATTCGGCGGCAACAACAACAACAACGGTTGGGGTGGCAACAACTGGGGTCCGTTCGGTGGCGGCAACAACAACAATAATAACAACGGCTGGGGCGGCAATAACAGCGGCTGGAACCCATTCAACAACGGTTGGGGTAACAACAACGGCTGGGGCAACAACTGGGGCCCGTTCAACGGTTCCAACAATAACCGTGGCAACGGCACCGGATCGTTCAACTTTGGCTTCTCGGGCAACGCAGAAGGTCAGGGTCAGGGCGAAGGCCAGGGGCAAGGCCAGGGTCAGGGTCAAGGCCAGGGTTATGGCCATAACCAGGGCTATAACGGCTGGAACCCGGCATGGGGTCCACACCCACAAGGTGGTCCACAGCAAGGTGGTTGGGGTCCGCAAGGCCCGTATGGCGCACCTCAGCAGGCCCCCACAGCAGCAGCACCTGCTAATGGCGATACCGCTGAAATTCAGCCCCCCGTCGCCTCTGACGATGCCGCAGCAGCAAGCAACTAAGCGCGCGCTGATCTGAAAACGCTGCCCGCCCCTGTGATCTTTAGGGGCGGGTGGCCTTGAAACCCGTTTGCTGAATTTAGGGGGAGCGCATGATGCCCGGACGAAATGTGATTACAACAGCCCTGGTTTTCTTGTTCGCACTTGGCGTGGCCAGCCCCATTCAGGCCCAACAAACCGCCCCCGTGCGGACCTATTCCGCCACGGCCATTCACGGTATTCCGGGCCAGCCGGAAACCTCGGGGATTGTCATCAAATCGGGCGAGAATATGCGCCTTGAATTCGAACAGAATGGCCAGAAGGTCATCCAGATTCTGCTGCCGCAACAGGGTGTCATGTATATCCTTGAACCACAGACCCGGACCTATCTGGAACTGCGCGGGCCGGCCGTTCCGGCCACCGCCGGTTCGGGAACGGCCGCACCCTGCACCGCCCAGTCAAACCTGGCCCTGTGCCAGCAGATCGGCAAAGATACCGTCAGCGGTATTCAGGTTGAACGCTGGCTGATGGCAAAACAGCCGCAGACAAAACCGCTTACGATCCTGTGGGACCCCACCCGCCGTCAGGCGCTGCGCCAGGAATTTCCCGATGGCAGCTCCACGGTGATGAATTTCATCGCCATGGACAATCTGAACGGGCGGGTCGTTGAACACTGGTCGATAGAGACCCTGGCCGCGGGTCGCGATACCCTGACAGGCGGGTGGTGGTTTGATCCCGAATTGCGCGTCGTTGTGCGCGAAGAACTGCCCGGCGGCGAAACCCGGCGGCTAGAGGACATCACGGTCGGCGCGGTGGACCCGGCAACCTTTCATCCCCCCGCAGGCTGGACAAAAAGGGACCCCGCAGCGATCGCAACACCGCAGGCACCCCGGCCTGCCTCTGACTGACGCGCCGCGCCTTCTTTCCCCCCCGCATTGCGACAAGGAATTGCACCCATGCTAACACTTTTTGCCAATTTCAAGGGCGGCACCGGCAAAAGCACGATCGTTTTCAACATGGCCGTCTGGAGAATGGCGCAGGGGCATCAGGTCACCGTTTGTGATCTTGATCCGCAACGCACCCTCACGGATGTGGCCACGATCCGCGATGAGGATGCTATCGCGCCAGCCCTGAAAATTGTCCAAAAGCTGCCTGCCAGGGGCAAGGCGCAGGGTGATTGGTTAATCGATGTCGGCACGTCCGACATGAAATCCCTGCGCGCCGCCATTCGCATGGCCGACCTGATCGTCATCCCGGTAACGCCATCGCAGGCCGATATCTGGGCCACGCAACATTTCCTTGGGATTGTCAGCGCAGAGCACAGCAAAACAGCGGCCCCACCAATGCTGGCCTTTGTAAACCGGGCCGATCCACATCCGCGTTCCCGTGAAAACACTGAAACAACCGAGGCCTTGCAAGCGTTGAAACCACTTAAGGCGCTATCGCAGAAAATGGTTCAGCGGCTGGCTTTTCGGCGCTCATTTTCCGAAGGGCTGGCGGTTTTTGAACTTGAACCCAACAGCAAGGCCGCTGACGAACTGGATGCACTGGCACATGCGATCTATGACCGGGATGTGGTTTGAATGAAATCGTTGAAGTGATGCAATTGCCTGAAACATCGCGGAAAATCAAAAGGGTACCACAATGGTAATGCCGTTCATCCGACTGGTTTCAATCTATGTCATTGTCATTCTGGCGGTGGCTTCCTTTTTCAAACGGGACCAGATCAGGGATATGACCGGGTGGTCATTTGCCTGGGTGCAATCGCAGCCCCCCGTCAGTGCCACGCCCCCTGAAACCAAAACCAAACGGCCTGCGCCGGTGCCTGTCACAGCGGCCACAGTTCAGTCCCCTGTTCAGTCCGCCGTTCAACCCGCAGTTCAACCCGCCGTTCAACCCGCCGTTCAATCCCCTGTGCAACGGCCTGCACCCCGCACAGGCGACGCCAAAATGCGCCTGCGCAAGGCGCGTCAGGCCTATTGGCGCGGCGACATT
>DAOUPC010000164.1 GCA_030626365.1 Paracoccaceae bacterium | reverse complement strand
GTCAGTTCAAAGTTCATGCGTAATCCCCCAGCTTTACCTTGGCGATGATCTCGCGCTGAATTTCGTTGCTGCCGCCAAAGATAGTCAGCTTGCGGTTGTTGAAATACTGTTTGGCCACGGGGGCCGCGTACTCCGGCCCTATGGGTGGCGCATTGTCCCCCTCGAGCGTCTCGGACGCGAACGGCAGTGCGTATGGCCCCGCCGCCCGGCGGGCCAGATCGTTGATTTCCTGCCGGATGATCGTGCCCTTGACCTTAAGCATCGATGCCTCGACCCCCGGTGCCTGCCCCACAGCCGCCTGACTTATGATCCGCAGGTTGGTGGTGGACATGGCCATCAGATCGATCTCCGCCTGCGCCACACGGGCGGCGAAATGCGGATTTTCGATCAGCGGGCGACCGCCGGACATTTCAGAGCGGGCCATGCGTTTGACCGCATTCAGCCCGGCACGCGAAAAGCCGACCCCGGCAATATTGGTCCGTTCGTGGGTCAGCAGATACTTGGCATAGGTCCAGCCTTTGTTTTCCTCGCCCACCAGATTTTCGACCGGCACGCGCACATCGGTGAACCAAACCTCGTTTACCTCGGGGGTGCCATCCAACAGGATGATCGGGCGCACCTCGATCCCCGGCGTGTCCATGTCGATCAGCAGGAATGATATGCCTGCCTGCTGTTTCACATCCGGGTCGGTGCGCACCAGACAAAAGATCCAGTTGGCAAACTGGCCCAGCGTGGTCCATGTCTTTTGGCCGTTGACCACATAATGGTCCCCGTCCCTGACCGCGCGGGTTTTCAGTGACGCCAGATCAGACCCGGCACCGGGTTCGGAATAACCCTGACACCACCAATCTTCGCCCGACAGGATACGCGGCAGGTAATGCGCCTTTTGCGCGTCCGAGCCGAATTTCTGCAACACCGGTGCCAGCATCGCCAGACCAAAGGGCACGATCCGGGGCGCATTGGCCTGTGCGCATTCTTCTTCGAAGATATGGCGCTGGACCGCGTTCCATTCACACCCACCGTATTAACGGGGCCAGTTGGGGGCCAACCAGCCCTGTTCATTCAGGATCGAATGCCACTGGTCATACTGGGCCTTGTCCAGATCCTGCCCCGCACGCATTTTATCCGACAATTCAACCGGCAGGTGCGCCGCAAGAAAGCTGCGCACCTCGTCACGAAATGCCCGGTCTTCGGGCGAATAGCTAAGGTCCAATGGGTGTCCCCCTTAGTAGATTTCAAACAGGCCAGCCGCCCCCATGCCGCCGCCAATACACATCGTCACAACGCCCAGCTTGGCCCCGCGCCGCTTACCTTCGCGCAGGATATGCCCGGTCATCCGCGCACCGGTCATGCCAAACGGATGGCCAATGGCGATCGAGCCGCCGTTGACGTTGCACTTTTCGTCATCGATGCCCAGCTTGTCACGGCAGTAGATCGCCTGACTGGCAAACGCTTCGTTCAACTCCCACAGGTCGATGTCATCGACGCTTAGCCCGTGGCGCTGCAAAAGGCGGGGCACGGCAAAGACCGGGCCGATGCCCATCTCGTCCGGCTCGCATCCGGCGACGGCAAAGCCCTTGAACGCGCCCAGTGGCTCGATCCCCTGCTTTTCGGCCTCTTTGCTGTCCATCAGCACGACAGCCGCCGCACCATCAGACAACTGACTGGCGTTCCCGGCGGTGACAAAGCCACCTTCGCGGATCGCCCGCAACCCGGCCAGCCCTTCGGCGGTGGTGGTGGGCCGGTTACATTCGTCCTTGTCCACCGTCACCTCGTGCTGGGTAATCTCTTTGGTCTCGCGGTTCTGCACGGCCATGATCGTCTGCATCGGCGCGATTTCATCGTCAAACAACCCGGCGGCCTGTGCGGCGGCGATGCGCTGTTGACTGCGCAGGCCATAGGCGTCCTGATCTTCACGCGACACGCCGTACCGCTGGGCAACGATGTCGGCGGTTTCGATCATCGCCATGTAAATCGCCGGCTTGTGCTGGTCGATCCATGCCTCGTTCACCGCCCGCGCGTTGGGCTGTACCAGGCTAATGCTTTCCACACCGCCAGCGACCATCGGCCCGGCCCCTTCGGTGGTGATTGCATTGGCCGCCAGCGCCACGGTTTGCAGGCCGGACGAACAGAACCGGTTGACCGTCATGCCCGACGCACTGATCGGCAGCCCGGCGCGAATGGCGATCTGGCGGGCGATGTTGGCCCCGGTTTCGGCCTCGGGGAAACCACAGCCGATGGCGCAGTCCTCGATTGTGGCGGGGTCGATCCCCGAACGTGCAACAGCGGCCTGAACGGCATGACCGCCCATCGTGGCCCCGTGGGTCATGTTGAATGATCCCCGGAAAGATTTGGCAAGGCCCGTACGGGCGGCGGATACGATTACGGCTTGTTTCATCACGATGCTTCCTTGTTCAAATCATCAAAGCTGCGCCCTTCGGCGACCAGCTGTTCCAGAAGGGGGGCGGGTTGCCAGAAATAACTATCCTCACTGGCATAGGTTTTGATATCGGCCAACAAAGTGTCCAGACCGACCATATCGGCCCACTTGAGCGGCCCACCGCGATACCGCGGGAACCCATAGCCGAACAGCAATGTCATATCCACGTCCAGGGGCCGACGGGCGATACCTTCGCCCACCACCCTGGCCGCCTCGTTGACCATCGCCGCCATATAGCGGCGCACGATTTCTTCGTCCGAAAAGTCACGCGGGGTGATCCCCAGCTCGGCACGGTTTGCATCGATCAGGCCGGGCACGTCCGGGTTTGGCACCCCGGCACGCTTGCCCGCCTCGTAAACATAATACCCTTTGCCGGTTTTCTGCCCAAAGTGCCCGTCTTCGCACAGCTGATCAGGATAGCTTGGCACCCGTTCACGCGCATCGCGCGTCGGGGCAAGACGTTTGCGCACCGCCCAGCCAATATCAAGACCCGCCAGATCGGCCACCGCATACGGCCCCATGGCAAAGCCGAACCCGACCAGCGCCTTGTCGATCTGATAGGGGCTGGCCCCATCCAGAATCATGTGATCCGCACAGGCGCGATAGGCCGACAGGATGCGATTGCCGATAAAGCCGTCACAGACCCCGGCCCGCACCGAGACCTTTTTCATGATCTTGCCCAGCGCAAAGCCGGTGGCCACGACATCCGGCGCGGTTTTGTCCGCGACCACCACCTCAAGCAGTTTCATCACATGCGCGGGCGAAAAGAAATGCAGCCCGATCACATCACCGGGCCGCGAGGTGACAGCGGCAATTTCATTCACATCCAGATAGGACGTGTTGGTGGCCAGCACCGCGCCGGGTTTGCACACCGCATCCAGTTTGGTGAACACGGTCTTTTTGACATCCATGTCCTCGAACACCGCCTCGACCACCAGATCGGCCTCTTTCAGCGCGTCGTAATCGGTGGACAGGGTCAACGCCTTGCCAGTCAGGTCATCGAATTTCGCCTGGCTGATCTTGCCGCGCTTCAGTGCGCCGCTCAGGTTGCCCTCGATCCGGCCCTTGGCGGCCTCGGCAGCAAGGGCCGTCATTTCCAACATGGTGACGTTCAGCCCGGACAGCAGCGCCGCCGTGGCAATGCCGGCACCCATCGTCCCGCCACCGATCACCCCGATGGCGTTCAGTTCGCGCGGTTCCACCCCTTTGAGTTCGGGCAGTTTACCCACCGCCCGTTCCGAGAAAAAGGCGTGGATCATCCCCTGTCGCTGATCCGAGGCCATCAGTTCCATGAACAGTTCGCGTTCGCGTTTCATACCTTCGGCAAACGGCAGTTCGACCGACGCCTGAATACCCCGCACGGCGGTGGCCGCCGAAATCGCGCCCCGGCCCTTTTTCAACACCGTGTCATAGACCGCATCAAAATCAATTGCCGCAGGGGCAGGCATTTCGCTGATTGGGCGCCGCGCCGCGCCGCTGTCCAGCAATTCGCGCGCATAGGCCAGGCCAATCTCGCGCGGGGGGCCATCTTTGACCCGATCGATAACGCCCAGTTCCAGCGCCTCGGCGGCCCCGAACTGACGCCCAGAAGTAACCAGATCAAACGTCGCGTCCAGCCCGACCAGCCGTGGCAGGCGCTGGGTGCCCCCGGCCCCCGGCATCACCCCGATCAGAACCTCGGGCAGGCCCATCCGCGCGCCAGGCACGGCAATCCGGTAATGCGACGCCAGCGCCATTTCCAGCCCACCGCCCAGCGCAGTACCGTGCAACGCCGACACCACCAACAGCGGCGATGATTCGATCCGATCACAAATATCAGGCAACGCCGGACCCCTTGGCGGCTTGCCAAATTCACGAATATCGGCCCCGGCAAAATATGTCCGCCCCTCGCCATAGATCAGCACCGCCCTGGCACCATCGGCTTCGGCCCGCGCGATACCATCCATCAGCCCCGTGCGCACGTCATAGCCCAGTGCATTGACGGGTGGGTTCTGGGCCTTCAGAACGGCGATATCGCCCAACAGTTCATACCCGATTGCGTCTGGCATCACGTCTCTCTTTCTTTTCAGTCAATAAAGGCACCACTTTGTGCCCCCGGCCAATATTCGGCCCGTTTCCGTCAAGTGTAGCCGCAAGGCCAAAACCTACGCAAACCCGCAAGCGGGTTGTGGCGTGCAAACCTTGCGTCACATTGTTGTTTACGCATGCGGAAATCCATTCCACATATTACGTCAGCTAGACCTTGGATCAGCGCCGGGATCAAGGCCGATAATGCCACAAGCCTGCCCAACCCATTCAAATCACGGCCTGTTCCAGCAACGGACGCCCCGCAGGGATACGCCCATAGGCAAACGGAGTCAGGTCCAGTGCTTCATAATGCCCCACGGCGATCCATTCGGCCAACCCGCGCCCCATCGCCGGGGCCTGCTGAAACCCATGCCCGGAAAACCCGTTGATCAGCAGGAAATTTGGCACCTCGGGGTGTGGCCCGACAAGGGCGTTCTGATCGGCCGTATTATAGGCGTAATGCCCGACCCATGACTGGCGCAGGCGCAGGGCATCAAACTGTGGGATACGGGCGGCGATGGCGGGCCAGACCAGATCCTCCCACAGGGCATGATCAGCGGCGAAGTCATCCGGGGCGACGGGGCCGTCCTTTTGTGGCGCGCAACCGGCCATATACATGGCCCCGTCCGTGCGCACATGCACCCCCGACGGGTCCACCGTCAGCGGCAGATCCTGATCCAGCGGGCGGGCTGCCTCGAATACGAACGTATATCTTTTGCGCGGCTCGACCGGCAGGGTCAGCCCGGCCATCGCCGCCACCTGCGCGCCGCGCGGCCCAGCGGCGTTGACCACCTGACCACAGGTCACCCTTGTGCCGGTCCGCAACTGCACCGCGTCAACAGATGCCCCCGTGCGGGTCAGCCCCGTGACCTCGCCCCGGATATATTCCACCCCTGCCGCGCGGGCCTTGCGCCGCCACCAGTCAAACATGCTGCCCCCGTCGAAATACCCTTCGTCGGCGGCGTTGTGACTGCCCAGAACAATGCCATCCAGATCATAGAACGGAAATTCGCCCGCCAGTTGGCCCGGCGACAACAGCCGGGTTTTCGCCCCCAGCCCGGCCTGCATTTCCTGTGCCTCCCGCAGGGTCTGTGCCCCGGCGACGGTGCTGGCCAGATACATATACCCGAAGGGATGGAAATGCAGGTCCGGTACCTCTGGGTCATCCCCCATGAAGCGGCGAAAGTTGCGCACATATTCAACCCCGAACTGTGACACCTGCACATTGATCGGTTGGGTGAACTGCTGGCGCAGGCAGGAATTGGTGTGCGCTGTCGAACTCAGTTCATAACTCGGGTCGCGTTCAACCACCAGAACGGTGCCGTCAAAGCCCGGATGATCGGCCAGAAACCATGCCACCGCCGTGCCCATCATGGCACCACCAATGATAATCACATCATAGCTGGTGCGGCTGGGGGTATCTGGCAGGGCCATGCGTGATGCTCCGGGGTGCAGTTGGGTCACCCCAAGCTGTAACCGGGAACGCAAGATTGACAAGCGGTTTCAAACGCCAGCCGTCACCGTCCCGTCCGCCACCCATGCGTCGAATATTTCCAACGCGCGGGCGCTGAATTCGGGGTCATTGATATGTGCGTCCACCTCATGCAGATCAACATTCTCCGGGCAACCCGCGCGGATCGCCCCGCAAAATGCATCCAGCCCGTCCGCATCATGCAGATCCGCCCCCGGGCGGTCCCATTCGTTGCACCCGCCCAATGGCAGAAACAACGCCACAGGTGCCGTTGCCAGGGACAGCTTGTCACAAATCGCATCGGCCACGGCCCGGCGTTCATCCATGTTCAGAACGGCCGAGGTCAACAGGCGGTTATGCGCATGAACCGGCCGCCCTTTCAGCGCCTCTGGCACCGGTTGCCAGCCCACCAGATCAACCAGATCGTAACAGCCCGGTGCCACCAGTTGGGGGATGCCCGCACGCCCCGCGTTGGTCATCCGGTCGCCCCCCGCCGACAGCCCGCCAAACAGGTGGTTGGACACCTCTTGCGGGGTGAAATCAAATACGGCGGCAAACGCGCCCTCGCTGGCCAGCGATTCAAACGCCCGCCCGCCCATGCCGGTGGCGTG
>DAOUPC010000175.1 GCA_030626365.1 Paracoccaceae bacterium | reverse complement strand
TCGATATGCTGGAACGGCTGGCGGACCAGTTGCGCACCGAAGACAGCCGGTCTGGGTTCGAGGCCAAGGCAGACATGCTGTCGATTACCGGCATGACGCTGGAACAGTTTTCCGACCTGATGAGCGGCCTGGGCTATAAGGCGGACCGTGGCGAGCGGATCAAGGTCAAGGCCCCCGTGGAGAGCCCTGTGGAGAGCCCTGTGGGTATACCTGCGGCCACGCCCGAGGCCGACGCACCTGCCGAGGATGCCCCTGCCACACCCGTGGCCGATGCACCTGCACCTGCCGAGGATGCCCCCGCCACGCCCGAAGTGGACGCACCTGCGCCAGTCGAGGCGGTGACACCGGATGCAGAGACAGAGATAGCTAGTTCAGATGCTGTTCCCGAATCTGGCCCGGAATCTGGCCCGGAATCGCCCCCCGACATGGAGGTGTTCTATACCTTCACCTGGGCGCGCCGCCCGGCCCGGTCACGCGATCAATCCCGCGACCAGCAGTCTGATGCGGACGAGGCCCCCCAGCGGGACGGCAAACAGCGCCGTAAACCCGGTGGAAAGCCTGGCGGAAAACCCGGTGCGCGGCGCAATAACAAACCTGGCGGCAAACCCGGCACCAAACCCGGCGGCAAACCGCAGCAAGGGGCCAAGACCTTTTCGGCCCGCCCCCCCAAACGGGAAAAGCCGATTGATCCCGATAACCCCTTTGCCGCCGCTCTTATGGGGCTGAAGGATAACAAGTAACGTCAATGAACGGGGCCGCGCCCAAACTCCGCCTCGACAAATGGCTGTGGCAGGCGCGGTTCTTCAAGACCCGCGGCCTGGCCGCCAAACAGGTCAGTTCCGGCCATGTGCGGGTCAACGGAAATCGGGCGGGCAAGCCGGCGCATGGTGTCGGCCCCGGTGACGTGCTGACCTTTGTTCAGGCCCATGATGTCCGGGTTGTCGAGATCATCGCGCTGGGTGAGCGGCGCGGCCCGGCAGTCGAGGCACAGACGCTTTATCACGACATGACCGAAAAAAAGCCCCCCCCGGAAGCTGCCCCGCCGGCCAACCCCCGGTTTGAGGGCAGGGGACGCCCCGACAAGCACCAGCGCCGGGCGCTGATTCGGATGCGGCGTCACGACCCCGAATGATGTCTTGAAGAACCGCGCGCGCTGAACTAGCTAGTGCGCCAAGTTCAGGTGAAACAGAAAGCCGCGCCATGACCTATATTGTCAACGACAGTTGCATTGCCTGCAAATACACCGATTGCGTCGAAGTATGCCCGGTGGATTGCTTTTACGAAGGCGAGAACATGTTGGTGATCCACCCGGACGAATGCATTGATTGTGGCGTTTGCGAACCGGAATGCCCCGCCGACGCGATCCGCCCCGATACCGAGCCGGAAACAGACAAATGGGTTGAATTCAACCGCAAGTATTCGGAAAAGTGGCCGGTCATCATCACCAAGAAAGACCAACTGCCCGACGCCGAAGATCGGGACGGCGAATCCGGCAAGCTGGAAAAGTACTTTTCCGAAGCGCCCGGCACCGGCGGCTAGTCCGCCAAGCGGCTGACCCCAATCAAGGTGATTCGCCCGTTGCGGGCGAGATATTCCGCATTTCGTATGTGTTTTTGCAACCCAAGCCCCTGATCCTGCACTTGTTTAGGCCGATTTTCCCTCGGCCCACTTTCTTGGGGGTGTTTTTTGTGCTATGGTTGCCCCCACTGATGATACTGACGACCGGACACGCCCCATTGGTCACGCTCCATGGGATGGTTTTTGCGTGACAGAACATAGTTAAACGGGACATGGCATATGCCCCGCCGCTGTGTTTTTGTCATCTGCCATGACCGGGGACCGGACGCTAAACAAGGAACGACCTGAATGACCCGATCGAAAAAGCTCGATTTCCGCCCCAATGATTTTGTGGTCTACCCGGCGCATGGCGTGGGCAAGATCATTTCCGTTGAAGAGCAGGAAGTGGCGGGTTTCAAGCTCGAACTGTTCGTGGTTTCCTTTGAAAAGGACAAGATGACCCTGCGGGTGCCGACCAACAAGGCCATTGAAATTGGCATGCGCTCGCTTAGTTCTCCGGATGTGATCAACAGGGCGCTGCATACGCTCAAGGGCAAGGCCCGGGTGAAACGCGCCATGTGGTCGCGCCGGGCGCAGGAATACGAACAAAAGATCAACTCGGGCGATCTGATCGCCATTGCCGAAGTGGTGCGTGACCTGCACCGCACCGATGATCAGCGCGAACAGAGCTATTCCGAGCGTCAGCTTTACGAGGCCGCCCTTGAACGTCTGACCCGCGAAGTGGCCGCCGTGGCCGGTGGTGACGAAGTTGGGGCCGCCAAACAGATTGGTGATGTTTTGATGTTGCGCAAGCCGCCCGCGCCAGCCCCCGCAGCGGCCTGATCTGCCCAAAACCATAATTTAAAGGCCGTGCAGTCATGTGCGGCCTTTTTGTTGCCCCGTGTGTGTGTGGCCCTGTGTGGCCGGTCCGGTCAGTCGTTTTTTCTGATCTTTTCCTCGGACAGGCCAAGCAGCGCCGCCTCAAGCTCTTTTTCCAATGCGCGTGACCGGGCGATATAGGCGGCATTTTCGCTGGCTGGCAGGCTGGGGTCCCACACTTCGGCCAGTTCCTTGAGGGTCTCGCGGTCATGGGCATAAAAGGTCTGCTCGGCACCGGCGGCCTCAAATTCGCTCAGGCCGACGTTTTCCAGCACATAGCGACCGGCCCGCAGGCTGGCGTCGAACATTTCGCGGACAATGTCATCGGCACCTGCGCGATACAGTTCAAACACATGGTTGCGGTCGCGCGCACGGGCAATGATGTGCAGGTCAGGCCGCTGTCGGCGCGCATAGGCGACCAGTTTGGTCACGTTGTCGGGGTTGTCCATCGCGGCCACCAACACCTTTGCCTGGCCCAGCCCGGCAGCCTTCAGCAACTCGGGGCGGGTGGGGTCGCCCAGAAATCCCTTTACCCCGAACCGGCGCATCAGCTGGATCGTTTCCATGTCGTTATCCAGCACAACGGTCTGATACCCGCTGGCCCGTACCAGTCGGTTAACGATCTGCCCAAACCGGCCAATGCCGGCGATGATGACCATGCCTTGCGTGTCGATCACATCGGCCTCGGCTTGCGGTGTGCGGTCCCGCATGTTGCGCGACACGATATCATAAAGGATGAACAACAGCGGGGTGATCATCATCGTCAGCGCAATGATCAGCAACAGCTTTTGCGCCAGCGGTTCGGGTATCACATGTTGCTTGACCGAAAACGCCAGCAGCACGAAACCAAATTCCCCCGCTTGCGCCAGCCCCAGCGTGAACAGCCACCGCGCCCGCCCCTTGAGCTGAAACGCACGCCCCACGAAATACAACACCAGCCCCTTGGCCAGAATGACCAGCAACGCCAGCCCGATCAGGTCCAGAGGGTCGGCAAAAAATGCACGATAATTGATCCCGGCCCCCACGGTGATGAAAAACAACCCCAGCAGCAGGCCCTTGAACGGCAAAATATCGCTTTCCAGTTCATGGCGAAATTCACTGTTGGCCAGAACCACCCCGGCCAGAAACGCCCCCAGCGCCGGGGACAGACCGACCAGCGTCATCAGGAACGAGATGCCCACCACGATGGCTAGTGCCAGCGCGGTATACATCTCGCGCAGGTTGGTCGCATGGATGAACCGGAACAGCGGGCGGGTCAGATAGATACCGGCCAGCACCACAGTCGCCACCGCCGCAATGGTGACCAGCGTCACACCCCAGCCCGGCAGCCCCTCGACCAGCGACATGGTCTGGCTGCCCCCGGCGGCCTGTGCGTGTTCGCCCGCGCGCTGGATTGAGCCATCATTGGAAATTTGCATAACCGCCGGCAAGGCCAGCAGCGGCAGAAACGCCAGGATCGGGATGACCGCGATATCCTGCGTCAGCAGCACCTGGAACGTCGCCCGCCCGCCGCCGGTTTGCATCAGCCCCTTTTCCGACAGGGTCTGCAACACAATCGCGGTTGAACTTAAGGCAAGCGTCAAACCGACCGCCAGTGATACGCTTAACGGGTGCCCGGCGGCCAGTGCTGCCGCCATCAGCGCCAGCGTGCTGATCCCAATCTGTAACCCGCCCAGCCCGATCAGCCGGTGACGCATATCCCAAAGTGCGCGCGGTTCCAGTTCAAGACCGATCAGGAACAGCATCATCACCACGCCAAATTCTGCCACATGCTGAAGTTGGGCGGTTTCCGACCCGACCAGCCCCAGAACCGGCCCGATGATCACCCCCGCCGCCAGATAGCCCAGAACCGACCCCAGCCCCAACCGCGCGGAAATTGGCACCGCAATCACCGCTGCACCCAGATAGATCAGGGCCTGGTAAAGAAAGGTTTCCATGGCGGGCAATCCTTTTTGGCGGTTTCAGGTCGGCAGTGGTGCGTGGCACCTGGACTGGCCCATGACGATCTGGCTTTGGGCGCGGGCCAGTGTGTAGGTCAGTGCAGGGTGTCCAGTGCAGGGTGGGCCAGAATGGCCTTGTGAAGCAAGGCGTTTAAGGCCGCTAACCCGGTGGTGCGATCAGCGCCACAAATGCGCGTAACTGGACAATAGCCCCTGCACCTTGGACAGGCTGCGGTTGGCCAGGCCCGGATGCGGCACCCGGCCCCGGATCAGCCGCTCAACCGCGATCTCAACAGGACATGGCTGGTTGGTGAGCGGATCAAAGTAACGCGGATAATCAATAAGGGCGGCATGTACCAACCCCATCAGGTCAGGCCGGGCCTGACGGCGTTCGGGGATTGCCCCAAGATCGGTGGTCAGCCCCCAGCCGGCATAAAACGGCACGCCCAGCGTGGTGACCTGCACCCCCGCAACAGTGCCTCGAACCCCAGCAGGGATGTCATGGTCCAGACCTCGTTCACCTGTTCCAGCAATGCCACGGGGTCGGCGTGGCTGGCCACCAGATTGGCCAGTCCCTGCGTGTCGCCAACCTGACCAACACGCAACCCGGCCTCTACATCCGGGTGGGGTTTATAGATGATCACCGCGTCTGGGTTTGCGTCACGCGCGGCGCGCAGCAGGTCCATGTTAGTCCTGATTGCGCCGGTTCCGGTTTGGATGGATGCGTCATCTTCGACCTGCCCGGGCACCAGAATCCGATGCCCCGGCGCAAGGTCGGGGGTCGCGCCGCCCAGATTGTATTTGCTAAGGCGCGCACTGATCAGCGTCTTGATCAGCCGCTCGGCACGGGTGCGCTGGCCTGATGTCAGGCGCGTGCGCGCGCCAATCATCTGTTCCAGACGGCTGGGCCGGGTCGGGTCGTAATAGATACCCAGATCATCGCTTACCAGCGACAGCGGTGGCACCAGTTCAGCCCCAAGGCCGCGCGAGCGCAAAAAACCGTCCTCGATGCGCGTGGCGCTTTGGTTCGCTGGCCCGGCATGTCCGGCCCAGACCATCGCCCTGCGGTCCGTGGCCGCGATGCGGGCCGGGTCATCCGTGAAAATCATCTTTCGCTGCTGGCCGAACATCTTTTGCAATGGCTTGCGTTTCCACAGGCGCATTCCGCTGGCCACCCAGCCACGGTGATCCTGACGCCAGGCGCGCGTGCTGGCCTCAAGATTATCCAGCACGGTTTCCAATTCGCACAGTTGGTCGTGAAAGGGATCGTACCAGGTGGGATAAAGGATCATCGCGCCACCAAACAGTTGCGCGCGGGTCAGGGGGCGTTCACGTCTTGGTACTGGGCGTTCATCGTGGCTCAGGCCCCATCCGGCATAAAACGGCTGGCCAAAGACCCGTGGTTTGTGCCCTGCAAGGATGGCCTCGAATCCCAGTTGCGACGAATAGGTATAGACCCCCACCGCCCCGTCCAGCAACGTCCAGGGGCTGACCGGATCGCTTAGCAGGCTGACCCGCGCGCTGGTGTCGTCATCCGTGTAATAACCGGGCCTGAACCCGGCGTGGGTTTCCGGGTGGGTCTTGATGATCACCCGCGTGCCGGGGTGTTCTTCTTGTGCAAACACCAGCATTTCAAGGAACGCCGCCCGGTCCCCGCCCGAGGCCGTGACCGAGGCATCGCCGCGTGTCTGGTCAACCACCAGAACATAACCCGGTTCCGGCACGGGGGTGGCCGGATCAAAACCGCTGTATTTGCTTAGCTGGGATTCACGCAGGCGCGTGATGGCATCGCGGGCGCGATCCAGCAGTGCGGTATCATCCAGCGGCGCGGTGGTCAGAAGCTGTTCAAGGTCGCTGGGGGGGGTGGCATCGAAATGCACGCCCGAGGAATCCAGAAACAGGCCCACGGGCGGCTCGCCCATGCGCCC
>DAOUPC010000275.1 GCA_030626365.1 Paracoccaceae bacterium | reverse complement strand
GCTTGAGGCGAACCTGGACGATCCGGCCTTTACCGACAAGATGGTGCGCTTTGTGCGGGCCAGCATGAAGGGCTGGAAATACGCCGAGGCGAACCCGGCTGAGGCCGCCGGCATCGTTCTGGACAATGACGCATCGGGCGCGCAGACCGAGGCGCACCAGTTGCGTATGATGGGCGAGATTGCCAAGCTGACCGCCGGTTCCAATGGCGCGCTTGACCCGGCCGACTTTGACCGCACGGTGGCGACATTGCTGGGCGGCGGGTCCGATCCGGTAATCACCCAGGCACCGACAGGGGCCTGGACCCACGCGATCACCGACGCGGCGCTGAAGTAAGCACGCGCAATATGCAATTTGCCCGGCCCGGTCCTTTTCAAGGGCCGGGCCGGCGGCGTTTCAAAGGTGGGGCAAAAAGGCCGGTGCGTGACCTTCCGGGGCTGGTGATCCGGCGGTGTCTGGGGCACAACGGGGCGAACGGGATTGCAAACAGGAGAGCCTCGATGAGTGACAATTACAACATGTCGATCCGCAAGATTCTGAAACAGGTCGGTGTGACCAGCCAGCAGGCGATCGAAGAGGGGCTGCGTGCGGCCGGCGACACGGGTGGCAAAAGCTATGATGTCAGGATGGTGCTGAGCATTGATGGACTGGGCGTCGATCACGTGGTGACCGGCACGATAAAGGGTGATGATGAATGACCACGCGCGAGGCAATTCTGGACGAACTGAAAGGCATCAAGGACCCGGTCAGCGGTAAGGATATCGTGTCTGCCGGTCTGGTGCGGGCGCTGAATGTCGAGGGCGGCGCGGTGCGCTTTGTGCTTGAGATCGACGGGGCGCACGCCAAGGCGATGGACCCGGTCCGGGCCGAGGCCGAGGCGCGCGTCAAGGCGCTGGACGGTGTGACGGGTGTGTCGGCGATGATGACCGCGCATTCGCAACAAAAGGCCCCGCCTGACCTTAAAGGTGCGTCCAAACCCGCCGCCACGGGGCCACAAAAGGTGCCGGGCGTGGACCGTATTTTGCTGGTTGCCAGCGGCAAAGGGGGGGTTGGTAAATCCACCGTTTCGGCCAATCTGGCCACGGCGCTGGCCGCCGAGGGGCGCAGGGTTGGCCTGTTGGATGCGGACATTTACGGGCCGTCACAGCCAAGGATGATGGGGGTGACGGGACGTCCCGACAGCCCGGATGGCAAGATCATCCTGCCGCTGCGCAACCACGGTGTGACGCTGATGTCGATCGGCCTGATGTTGCCCAATGACAACGAGGCGATCGTCTGGCGCGGTCCGATGCTGATGGGGGCGCTGCAACAGATGATGGGGCAGGTTCAGTGGGGCGCGCTGGATGTTCTGGTGATAGATCTGCCGCCGGGCACCGGTGACGTGCAACTGACGCTGGGCCAGAAATATGCGGTGGATGGCGCGATTGTCGTGTCCACACCGCAGGACGTGGCGCTTTTGGATGCCCGCAAGGCGATATCGATGTTCAACAAGATGGACACGCCGATTATTGGCATGATCGAAAACATGTCGACCCATGTCTGTTCCAACTGTGGCCATGAAGAACACCTGTTCGGGCATGGTGGTGTGGCCGCCGAGGCGGAAAAGCTGGGCATACCGTTGCTGGCGGAAATTCCGCTGCATCTGGATATCCGGCTGGCCGCAGATGCCGGTGCGCCGGTGGTTGTCAGCGCACCCGACAGCCCACAGGCGGCCCCCTATCGCAAGATGGCGAAAGAACTGATTGCACAGGGTAAGGCCTGAGCAAGACCTGAGCAGGGCCTGCGTGGGGCAAAACAAATACCCCAGCAGCCCGGAAAATCACGATGTTTTCCGGGCTGCGGGAACCGTAGGAACCTTTGAACACCCAACGCCCAAGCATTTTGAAAAAATGCCAGCCCCCGCCCACCCCACGGCGGGGGCTTTGCAACGGTGCATCTGATTGATCGGTAATCCGGTTTTCGCGCCATGGTGGGTGTGGGTGTCATGGTGCAGACTCCCACCCGGGCGGGGGCGGGCATTTTTTCAAACCATATGGGCTTTCAGGGCGTCCCTGCCGCTAAAGCGTCAATTCGGCAGGTATGACACCGCACTGGCCAGCGCGCCCGAGCTTTGCAGCATGACCAGCAGGCCGGTCAGTGACAGAACATGGGTGTTCAGGCGCAAATCTTCGCCCCGGACCAGGTTGACGGCGGCCATCGACAGGGCCACCGGAGCGGACAGAAAGGCGACCATGCCGGTCATTCCCCAGATGGCCAGACGGCGGATGTCGCTTTGCGCCTGTTCCTGTGGTGTGCCGGTGGGTGTGCCGGTGGATGTGGCGGTATCAGCGGGGGGGGCTGCTGTGTCTATGGGGTCAGAATGCGGGTTCAGGCGATAGGCCAGGGCCAGCGTCTCTTCCTGGGACAGATCAATCAGGCCCACGTGGCGGTCATGAACATGCTCCCCGGCCAGCGCATCATAACGTCCGACCAGATCCTCTTCGGTGTCATCCACCGAATTGAACGGCGCATCGGGGAAATCCAGCACGTTTTGTTGGGTATGTGTCCGCCGGGGTTTGATATTGCTGAAGGCCCCAAGAAACTGATCGACGCTTAACACTGTGCGGGGTTCAAGCCATTCGATTGCCCTTGTGGCGAAAATATCGACCATCCGGTACAGCATGACCACCAGCATCAGTTCGGAAATATCCTTGTCGTCGAGCTTTCCTGCGGCCGGGCACAGGGAAATTTCAAGCCGATGCAGTGGTTTGTTGCCCCGCTTGATGTCGGACATGGTGTCCGGTGCATCGCCCAGCGTCAGTTTCACCATGTAGTTGCTGGCAACGATACGGGCCTGGGATGTGTCCAGTATGCTTTGACGTTCGACCGGATGGCCGTAGTCCTCGAATGTGGCGGTTACAATCCGGGTGAACCGGTCCAATGCCTGGTCCAGGTTACCTGAAAATATGAGTCCGCCGTGATACCTGCCTGTATGGGTCACGAGAGGCACCCTCCGTCGTAAGATTTCGTTATCCGTTAAATGTAGGACACGAGTTGGGTGAAACTGTGACTCAATATGACCAAAACTGTGCTTTGGCGCAGGGCCGGCAGGAATCCCCGCCCGCCAAACCATATAAAGCGGGGGGGGCGTCTTTGAATGTGCGGAAATCCGGGCTGTTTTATGGCCAGTTTATGGCAGCGGCGGAATTTAGCCGTCTATTCGGGCGGCCATGATGGCAATGGCCTTTTGATAGACAGACGCGGAATTCCACTGTTTTATCACCGCGAAATTCGGCTGTCCCGGTTGATACCCCTTGCCCTTTTTCCAGCCCTTCTTGCGCAGGAAATTGGCGGTCGAGGCCAGCGCGTCGGTGGCATC
>DAOUPC010000169.1 GCA_030626365.1 Paracoccaceae bacterium | reverse complement strand
CGATTTCCGGGGGCGATCCGATCAAGACCGGTATCATCGGGTTCTCGTATGATGTGCGGACCGCGATCCTGCCGTTCCTGTTTATCTTCAACACCGAATTGTTGCTGATTGACGTGACGCCAATGAAAGCGGTGTTCGTCTTCATTGTCGCGGTGATCGCGATGATGTTATTCGCGGCGGCCACCCAGAACTGGTTCCTGACAAAATCCCGCATGTGGGAAAATGCAGGTCTGTTGCTGATCGCCTTCACCCTGTTCAACCCCGGTTACTGGCTGAACCAGATTGCCGATCCTTACGTCGAAATATCCCCGACCGAGATCGTCGCAATTGCCGATGCCGCGCCGGATGATAGCGTTGTACGGATACGCGTCACGGGCGAGGATTTTTCCTCGGGCAAGATCATCGCTACCACCGTCGAACTGCCCCTTGGGGCCGCGGCGGACGGCGATGGCGAGACACGGCTTGACCGGACAGCGGGCATCGCGTTCCGCACCGAAGACGACGGCAAGGTCTATGTCGACAATGTCAGCTTTGGTAAGTTCGCGCAGAAAAAGGGCGTCGATTTCGACTGGGAGGTTGTGACAGTTGAACAGCCTGCCGTTCGGATGCTGAAAGAAATTTTCTATATTCCTGCCCTGTTCCTGCTTGCGCTGATTGTCTGGCTGCAACTTGGTCGTGCCAAGGAATTCGAAGCAAAAAGAAAGGCGGCCTGATATGAAAATCATTCTGCTACCTGTCGATATCTTCCACCCGACTGGATGGGAGGCGGCGTTGGAACACGCCGTTTCCCTGATCCGCCAAAGCGGGGCGGCCCTGCATGTGCTGGCCGTCATCCCCGACTTTGGCATGCCGATGGTCGGATCGTTCTTTCCCAAGGATTTTTCCAAGAATGCACTGAGCGACGCCAAGAAAAAGTTGGCCGAATTCATCAGTGCGCATATCCCGGACGACATCGACGTCACGGGCCATGTGAAGCACGGGAATATCTATAAGGAAATCCTGGCGGGTGCCGACGCGGTTGGGGCGGACATGATTGTCATGGCCTCGCATCGCCCGGAAATGCAGGACTATCTGCTGGGACCAAACGTGGCGCGCGTCGTGCGCCACGCCAAGCAGTCGGTTTGTGTGATCCGCTAAACTGAAAGAAAGGGCCCGTCATGTCACATATCTTTGGCCGTTCCGCCGTGGGTAACCCACCCCGTGCGGTTCGGGGTGACGGGCCTTATATCATCGACGAAACGGGAAAACGTTATCTGGATGGCTCGGGCGGGGCGGCTGTGTCCTGCCTGGGCCATTCTGATGAAACCGTGCGGGCCGCGATGCACGCCCAGCTTGACCAGCTGGCCTTTGCCCACACCGGTTTTTTCACCTCTGATCCGGCCGAGGAACTGGCCGACCTGCTGATCGAAAAGGCCCCAAAGGGGCTGGATCGTGTCTATTTGGTTTCGGGTGGCTCTGAGGCAGTCGAGGCGGCGCTGAAACTGGCGCGCCAGTATTTCCTTGAGATCGGCCAACCCGACCGACACCACATCATTTCACGCCGCCAAAGTTACCATGGCAACACGCTGGGCGCGCTGGCGGCGGGCGGCAATGCGATGCGACGTGCGCAATTCCAGCCGTTGCTGGTTGATACCACCCAGATTGCCCCCTGCTATGAATACCGCGACCGCGCGGCGGATGAAACACCCGAGGCCTATGGGCTGCGCGTGGCCAATGAACTTGAGACCGAAATCCTGTCGCGCGAACCGGGCAGCGTGATGTGCTTTATCGCCGAACCGGTGGTCGGGGCCACGGCGGGCGCTGTGCCGGCTGTCACGGGTTATTTCAAACGTATCCGCGAGATATGCGACCGCTATGGCGTGTTGCTGATTTTGGACGAGGTAATGTGCGGCATGGGGCGCACCGGCACGCTGTTTGCCTGCGAATTCGACGGCATAAGCCCCGACATCATGACCATCGCCAAGGGGCTGGGGGCCGGATATCAGCCGATTGGCGCGATGCTGTGTCAGGCGCATATCTATGACAAGATCGCCAAAGGGTCCGGGTTTTTCCAGCACGGGCACACCTATATGGGCCACGCATTGGCCACCACGGCCAGTGTCGCAGTGCTGAGGGCCATCAAAGAGCGCGCGCTGCTGGACAACGTGCGGACCATGGGCGACGCCCTGCGCGCCGGGCTGGTGGCCGAATTCGGCCAGCACCCCCATGTCGGCGACATCCGCGGGCGCGGGTTGTTTCAGGCGCTGGAACTGGTTCGTGACCGCGACACCAAGGCCCCCTTTGATCCGGGGCTGAAACTGGCCGCCAAAGTCAAAAAGGCCGCGTTCGAGGCCGGGCTTGTCTGTTATCCATCAAGCGGCACGATCGACGGGCGGTTGGGCGACCATATCCTGCTGGCCCCGCCCTATATCATCACTGAAAACCATGTGGACGAGTTGATTGATAAACTGGCCACCGCGCTGAAAGTTGCCCTGCCGCGCCCATGACACCCGCCAAAACGCAAAACGGCGGGTCGTGAAACAACCCGCCGTCCGCATTAAGTTAGTCAGATAACTTATTCAAATGTCGCCAGATATGCCAACACGTTTTCGATATCGGACTCTTTGCGCAGACCGGCAAAGGACATCTTGGTGCCCTTCATGAACGTCTTGGGCTTGGTCAGGAACGCGGCCAGGTTTTCGGCATCCCATTCCAGACCACCAGCGGCGGCCTCTTTCATTGCGCCGGAATATTTGAAATCCGGGTTCAGACCGGCCGCACTGCCGATGATACCGTTCAGTGTCGGGCCAACCTTGTTCTTGGCGCCTTCACCGACCGCGTGGCAGGCTTTGCATTTCTTAAAGATCTTTGCGCCCTTTTTGGCATCGCCATCGGCCATAACCGGAGCAGCCAGAGCGGCCAGGAGTGTTGCAATCGTTGCAATCTTTGTCGTTTTCATCAGAAATTCCCTTTCTTAGATGATCAGTTCAATTTCAGCGCCAGCAAAGCTGGCAACAGCGGATTGGGCTTTCTCGTGATTCAGCAGGCAACAGGCGGTCGACAGCCCGTCTGCCACAGCTGCAAGTGGGGCACTGATGGATACCAGCGTTCGTTCACTTGGTGCGGTGGCGTTTGTTGGATCAATGATATGCCCTGTCTTATCTTCTGCTGACAGTAATGTGCCATATGGGGCAGAGGTTGCAAGAGCGCGATTTCGTAGTGCGACATGATGCACAACCAAACCGTCCGGTCGGCTGATACCCGCCTGCCAGTCGCGCCCGTCAGGCCGCGTGCCAATCGCCGCGATTTCGCCCATATCAATCACCACATTATCCAGCCCGCGCGCCCGCAAAAGCGCCGCAATGCGGTCGGTAATATAGCCCTGCGCGATACCGTTCAGCGTCAGCCCCATACCGGGACGGGTCAGGCGCACGGCACGCGTATCAAACCGCACATGTTCCCAGCCAACCGCATCCTGCGCCTGCGCCACATTACCGCCCTGCGCCAGCGCCAGCCAGACGGGCTGAACCGTGGGGTCAAACACCCCGGCGGTGGCCGCATGCAGGGACGCCGACAGGCTAAGCACATCCAGCAGTTCCGGCGACGGGGTATCCAGATGGCCGCTGGCATTCAGTCGGGCAATCTCAGAGCCATCGACATAAAGGCTAAAAATACGTTCCAGTCGCGTCAATTCGCGTTCCACGGCGCGAAAGACCGGCTGCGCCTGAACCTCGCTCAGGCCCGTCAGGGTCATCGAGGTGCTGGCCCCAAGGGCACGCCCGCGCCAGCGAAGCACCGCGCCCATTTCGGTCCCGGTGCCCGTCGCCCCGACAGGGGCGCCGGCAAGGCCAAAGGCGGCGGCGGATATGGACAGGAAACGGCGGCGGCTAAGGGGGGATGTCATACGGGTGTCTCCAGTTGTTGGTCCAGATCGACCGGGCCAAGCGCGGCCTCGTCCGGTATCTGGTCGAACGACATGGGCGTACCGCCATATGTCGCAATAAAGTCCTGCGCCGCGCCCGATTCGGCGAACGGCACGATTTCAGGCGCGCCCATGCCACCGGCAACACCCGCCCCTACCACATAGATCGCCTGATCTGCCAGTATCCAGTTGTTGACGCCGGGATGGCGCCAGGATTGGGCCGCGCCCATATCGCTGACATAGACGGCGGTGATTTCGGCCTCGCGCTCGGGGGTTTTCAGATAGGCGATCACATCGCGGGCCTGCGCAAAAAACAGTGGCTGCGGGTGTCCGGCCAGATGTACCTGTCCCTTTGGGCCACCGTGATCGGCGATGTTCATCTGACAGAAATACCCCAGCGCCTCTTGGGTCATCGCCACCGGGTCAGGTGTCACGCTGGCCTCTTCCTTGCAGGCACCAAGGGCCAGAAAGGGGATCAAAACAAGATATTTCACGGCTCGACCCTTTTGAAGGCGGCGCGCGCCAGGCCAAAGCCCAGCACCGGCCACAACAACAGCGATACCGGCGCGGCCCAGACGGGCAGCATCTGTGCCGCGCCACCCATGCCACTGGCCATCGCCACCCCATCCGAGGCGGCAATGTTCCACACCCGAAACGCATCCGCCGGGTTGGCAACCATGATCCACGGGAATATCTTTTGCGTGAACACGCCGCCGCCATCCATCACCACAGCCCCCAACAGGCCAAGGTCGAACAGCACCACAAACACCAGCCACAGCCCCGCCGCCAGACCGGCCGCCGCCGCCGGGGATTTGGCCAGCGCCGACAGCGCATAGCCCAGCACCACAAACACCGCCCCCAACAGGGTCGCCGTGACAATCAGCCGGATCAGCGCAATCACACTGTCCGCACCCGCCCCGCCCGCCAGCGCCGCCACAACGCCCGCGCTGCCCAGCCCGATGCCCGTGGCAATGCCAAGCGCGCCAACATGCGCCAGAAACTTGCCCATCAAAATCTCGCCACGTCCCGCCGGATAGGTCAGCAACAACCCCAAAGTGCCACGGTCGCGTTCCCCGGCAATCGTGTCGAACGCCATCATCAGCGCCAGCAAAGGTGCCAGATAAACCGCCAGCGTGGTCATCGACGACACCGAAACCGTCAGCATATCAACCCCCAGCGTGCCCGTGGGTGACGACCCGGCAAAGGTCAGCGCCAGCGCGAACGCCACCATGATGCCCGTCGCCATGACCAGCCACCAGTTACGGCGCAGGATCAGCATTTCAGCACCGGCAATGGCAAAAACCCGTCTGATCATATCCGCCCCTCGCGTGCATAATAACGATACAGATCCTCAAGCCGCGGTGGGGTCATCTCAATATCACTTACCACATCGCCCATCGCCGCAATCCGGCGCAGTTCATCCATCTTGCTGTCCGCGTCGCAATATATCTCGACCGAGGCCCCGTTGATGCGTGTGCCCCCGGTCTGTTGTGCGATCCGCTCTGCCTGTCCGTCCTGTGCCAATATCCGCAAGCGCGTCGGCAGCCCGGCGATACGCGACAGGTTGGACAGCGTGTCGTCCGCCACCTTGACGCCTTTGCGCAGGATGGCGATGCGATCGGTCTGGGCCTCGACCTCGGTCAGGGCATGACTGGCGATCAGCACGGCGGTGCCCTGCGCGGCCAGTTCATCAATGATCGTATAAAGGTCCTGCCGCGAAATCGGGTCAAGCCCGCTGGTCGGTTCATCCAACAGCGCCACCTTGGGCCGCCCCAGCAACACCTGGGCAAGGCCCAGTCGCTGGCGCATACCCTTGGAATAGGTGGCAATGCGGTTATCCGTTGCATCCGCCAGCCCGACACGGGCCAGCAGCGCGCCGATATCAGGCAACCGGCCACCCGTCAGCCGGGCAAACAGCGTCAGTTGTTCGCGCCCCGTCAGGGTCGGGTGAAAGCTGACCGATTCAGGCAGGAACGCGGTGTCGCGCCGCGCCGCCGCACTGCCCGGAGGGGCCGTGCCAATGGCGATATTGCCGCCCGACAAGGGTGTCAGCCCCAGTATCATCTTCATCAGCGTCGATTTGCCGGCCCCGTTATGGCCCAGCAACGCCACCCGTTCACCGGGGGCCACGCACAGGTCGATATCATGCAAAACCTGCGTTTTGCCGCGAAACTTGCTAACCGACCGGATTGTCAGTGCGTTGTCCGGGGCATTTCCCGGGGCATTATTCTGGGCGTTATCCGTCATGGGGCACCTTGTTGATTGCCGCTGGCTGATCCGGGGTCATCAGGGGATAGCTGTCGATCACCCCGCCCGGCAACAGCGCCGGAAAGGCCGATTGCGACCATCGTACCAGTTGCACCGCAGGAGAGCCAAGCAACAGCTTGGCCGCCGGTTGGGTCCACAGCACATGGTCCATGCTGTCATTGGGCCGATAGGCGGTATCGGCGATGCCGTTGCCATCCACATCATAGGCGGCAAAGTCGCTCCAGTAATTGCCACGGCCATCCTCTGACCATTCGACCCATTTGGTCGAGACATATTTGACCTGCGTGCGGTTGGCGACAAAGGCATTGCCGACGATGCGGTTGCCTGTCGACCCGGCGGT
>DAOUPC010000021.1 GCA_030626365.1 Paracoccaceae bacterium | reverse complement strand
CAGCGCCAGCGTCGGCACCTTCAGCGCGGCCTCGTCCAGAACGCTGATATATTCATGCGGCATATCGGCCTCGGGCGTGCTGGTGTCCGCCAGCATCCCGGCAACCGGCCCTTCCAGCATCCCGCAGAACGGCAGCGCCAGCAGCAGCAGCATGTTGAACGCCACATGCATATTGATCAGCGCCTGCGCACCGTCATCCCAACCCAGCAAGGCCAGAACCGGCGATTTGTTGACGATGAACAGCAGCACTATTGCCCCGCTGCCCCGCAACAACAGATTGGCCAGCGGCACCCGGCGCGCCACCGGCGACAACCCCCGGCTTAGCCAGATGGGAATGATCGCACTGCCCAGATTGGCCCCCAGCACCAGCGACACACCCGCGCCAATCGGGATCGCATCGATCGACACCAGCGTGACACACATCAAGATCACCGCCACCGACGAATGCATCGCCCAGGCCAACAACGCGCCAATCAGAAAGGCGGTAATAAAATCACCTTCAAGAAACCCGGCAATCGACGGCAAAAACGCTGAATCGCGGATCGGGTCCATGGTTTCGCGCAAAAACCGCAGCGAAATCAGGATAAAGGCCACCCCCAGAATGATCCTGCCCGCCTGTTTCAGCTTGCGTTGGGTCGATTTGATGAAAAAACCGCCGCCAACCGCCAGCAACACCGGCACCAGCCACTCCAGCTTGAAAGACAACACCTGAATCAACAACGCCGACCCCAGGTCAGCCCCCAGAACCACCGAAAGCCCGGCCCCGAACCCAAGCGCCCCGGTGCCGGCAAACCCCGCCACCAACAGCGCCACAGCGGCCGAACTTTGCATGACAATCGCCATGATCAACCCCGTGGCGGCCGCACTGGCCGGGTTGCTGGTGGTCGTCATGATCCGGCGAAACGAAGACCCGAATGCCCGTTCAATCCCGGTCCGCACCATCCGCACCGCATACAGCAACAGCATCGTTGCCCCGGTCAGTTGCACCAGAAAGGTGATGATTGTCATACTGCGTCCCTATTTACGTTCTTGCCCGTCTCAAGTGGCCCCTGAAACCTTATTTTTCTGTAAATGTCCATCAACTGTCATGGTTTTGTGACTATTTGTGCGCGCCCCAAAGAAAACCGCGCCTTGGGTGGGCGGGGGAATAAGCCACTGAAACACCAGAATATTCTGTTTATCATTCTGAGCCGTTTTGGGCCAGTTTCAGATCGGTTTCAAACGGGCCTGCTGTTTGGTGATCCTGCCCATACGGGGATACGCGCCAGGATATACCCGGAATATACGGCGGCTGGTTTATCGCCTTAATCAGGCTCTAACCCGTGGCTTTACAGGTTATTCTGATGTCCCGCACATTGGCGTCAAACCGTGAATACGTGGCCAGAATACGCGCCTTCAGATGGGTGTGGATGTAATCGGCGGTAAACCGGCTGGGCGCGGTCAGGGTCACGACCCCCCCTGCCCTGCCGGCCTCGCTCAGATGTCTGAACCAGGTTGAATAAAGCTCGGGGTCGCGCCCGTGCAGCCCGGCCAGAACCCGCCCCCACAGGTCGTCACCTTCGGACATCGGGGCCTCGGGGCGCTGAAACGGCACCACGTTATCCTCGGTCGGGGTGGGCTTGTCATCCTGCATGCGCGCCTCAAAATCGGGGCCAATCACCGGCCAGGCGGCACGTGTATCCAGCAGCACCTGTTTAAGGTCGAATTCAAACAGTGTGACCCGCCCCCGCGCGCCGGGCTTTTTGACCCTAATCCAGCCCATTTCGCGCAGTTTCGCGGTTTCCCGTTTGACCGTGCGTTCGTTCACGGCCCACAGGCGCGCCATTTCGGCCCGCCCGATCGACAGTTCATTATTTTGCCAATTGTACCTGGTGGTGATCAGCGTCAGAAATCGCAAAACCTGACGCTGGCGATGTTTGTCACCCGACAGCGCATGAACACTAAGGGCTGACAGAATGTCATATTTCATCGACGCAGCATTGCGTCCGACGGGTTTGATCGCCAGCATGGGATTACCTTGTTGCTCGTATCTGTTGTCTGCCTCACCGGGTTTGCCCCGGCTGCCCCGGTGTTTTCCCCGATTTTTCCGGATTGGCGTTATAACTCAACGCTTTTCCGTATCTTGCAGCAATTAGCGTCCAATCATCCGATTCTGTCAAGGCCAGAGTTAGTGCGAACGGTTCGTTCAAACCCCCTTAACCAATCTAATTTAAATATATTGGTGAATATATGGTGAGGGGGGACATTCTGGCTGTCCCCGTATTGACCCCTTTTGTCCCCCTATCCATTGTAGGGCCCACCAAAGGGACCCCCTATATATGTCCGGTTGGACGCGCAATCGCGACCTCCATCCGCATTGCGGTTTGGGGGTCACGCGAATCGCTTTGGCCTTCCTCACAGTATTAAATCCGCGTTAAACCTGCGCAAAACCTTACCCATGGGTAAGGTCGCATCTTTACGGTAATTCCTTTTGCAAAAAATGCAAATCAGGCGTAAATGGGAAAGAATAGAATAATAGCGTCCGCTAAAAGGATACCCGAGGCATGTACACCCACGAAGATCTAAGCGCCCTTCAGGCGCGGTCGCTTAAACTGCAAAGCTGGATTCGCCAGCAGACATTCAGCCCCGAGATGGAAAAGACCCTGCGCCGGTTTTCCAGCTGGGAGGTGGCCGAGCTGATTTTCAACGTCAACCAGTCCACTTTTCGCGGTCGCCTGGCGGCTGATCCCAGCCTGCCCATGGGCGAGGTCGAACCAGATGGGCGTCAGCGTTGGTTCAGCCTTGAGGAAATCAACGAATTGCGCCGCCGCATCAAGGTGAACCGTAAATCCCTGATGCCGCCGCGCCCGGCGGGCAAGCGGGCGATCCGCGCCGCGGTGGCCAATTTCAAGGGCGGTGCCGGCAAATCAACCGTGGCGCTGCATTTCGCCCATGCCGCAGCATTGGATGGCTACCGGGTTCTGGTGGTTGATTTCGACCCCCAGGCAACGCTGAGCCATTCCATGGGGCTGAATGATGTGACCGAGGATTTTACCGTCTGGGGCATCATGGCGCGCGACCTGATACGCGAGACTAACCGCATGAACAGTGTCGCATCCGGGGCCGAAAGCGGCACCACCCTGCCCCATCGCCAACTGCCTGCCTCGATCACGGATCTGGGCCTTGGTGACTTGCGTATCGGTGATTTCATCAAATCGACCTCGTGGCCGACAATCGATGCCATCCCGTCCTGCGCCAATGCTGCTTTTGTCGAATTCGCCTCGGCGCAATACCGGCACATGAACCCAGAGTGGTCGTTTTTTGCCGCCGTGTCGCGATACCTCGACCAGATACCGGATGACGCCTATGACCTGATCCTGTTCGATTGCCCGCCGGCGATTGGTTATCAGTCGATGAATGCGGTGTTTGCCGCCGATATGCTTTATATCCCGTCCGGGCCGGGATATTGGGAGTATGATTCAACCACCAGTTTCATTGGTCAGTTGGCCGAGGCGCTGGAAGATCTGGCGCAGGGTTTCGACGAAACCTTACCCATGGGTAAGGTAACCCTTCCGAAAGTATTTTATGATATTCGCTTTTTGTTGACCAGATTCGAGCCGGGAAATGAACTGCATCAGGCGATGTTTGAGGCCTTTCGCAAGGTGTTTGGCGATCGCGTGACCGAACACCCGATCGAGATGACCCGCGCCGTGGAGCAATCGGGACGGTTCCTTAGTTCGGTCTATGAAATGGATTATCGCGACATGACCCGCGAAACATGGCGCCGGGCGCGTGGCACGTTTGACAACGCATACCTGGAATTTCGCGCAACGATGATTGGCGCGTGGGAACAGATGGAGGCCGACACATGAGCCGTAAACGCAGAATATTTGACCTCGACATGCCCGACAGCGCGGATATTCCGGTGGGCAAGATACCGGATTCCGTGCTGAACAAACGCCGCGGGCCGATGGCGGCGGCGATATCGGAAAACGCCGAAAGTGTGCGTGAAAGGCAAAGTGCGGCCAGCGCCATACGGGACGAAAATGACCGTCTGGCGCATGATCTTGTGCGGCTCAAGAAACAGGGGTTGATCGTTGACCTGGTCCGGCTGGGCGATGTGGTGGCCGAAAAACTGGTGCGCGATCGCAAGCCGGGACCGGACCCCGAGTTGGAGGATCTAAAGACGTCGATCCGCGATATCGGTCTGTCCAATCCAATAAGGGTGGAACCGCGCGAAGACGGGCGGTTTGAACTGGTGCAGGGGATGCGGCGCCTGACGGCATATCGCGAATTGCTGGCGGAAACCGGGGATGCGCGGTTTGAAACCATCCCGGCGGGGATCGTCACGGCGGGTGATCCGGTTGAAACCAGCTATCGGCGGATGGTGGATGAAAACATGATCCGCAAGGACATTTCGTTTGCCGAAATGGGGGCGCTGGCGCGGGCCTATGCGGTGGACCCGGAGAATAACTGTGCGGGCATCGACAAGGCGGTGGCGGTGCTGTTCAAATCGGCGAGCTATACCAAACGCAGTTATATCCGCGCCTTTGCGTCGTTGGTGATGCAACTGGAAAAGGTGCTGGAACACCCCAACGAAATCCCCCGCAATGTCGGTGTGGCGCTAAAGCGGCGGATGGATAATGACATCAGCCTGATGGCGCGGGTCGTCACCGCGTTACAATCCGCGCCCGGGCGGGACAGCGAGGCCGAAGTGGCCATTTTGCGCCGCTTTGCCACCGATGATCTGGGGGCAATCCCACAGCCGGTGTTTGAAGGCGCCGGGGACAAGCCCGCGCGAAAGTCACGCAAGGCCAAGACCACGTTCGAGGTGGGTCGCCAGGGGCAGGTTGCCAAGTGCGCGGCATCCGCCGGACGGGTCGAACTGCGGTATGACCTGGATTTTTCCACCGTTGACCGGCGCAAGCTGGAACAGGCCGTGGCGGCGTTTCTGGATGCGCTGGAGGGGGACTGACCTTACCCATGGGTAAGGTTTTGGGTGTTGAGGATGCAGATTTATTAAACTAAGCTAAGTGGACTAAGTTTAATAAATCGCGCCGGGGCCACCATGAAAACCGTTAATATCCACGAGGCAAAAACCCAGTTGTCACGCCTGATTGCTGCCGCGCAGGCGGGCGAGCCATTTATCATTGCCCGTGCCGGCAAGCCGCTGGTCAAGGTCGAGGCATTGGCCGAGAAGCCAGGCAAGCCGTCGCGGTTGGGGTTTATGGATGATGTGGCCGTGCCGGATGATTTCGACAATCCGGGCGGGGATGGCATTGATGATTTGGGCGAGAACACATGAGGTTATTGCTGGATACGCAAATCCTGTTGTGGGCGGCGGGGGCACCGGAGAGGTTGAAACCGCCGGTCCGCGAGATGCTTGAAAACAGGGAAAACACACTGGTGTTTTCGGTCGCCAGCCTTTGGGAAATATCGGTCAGGCCAGATCAAGTCAGGCGGGATCAGGGCAGGCGGGTGGACGGCACCGCGTTGCGGCGCGGGTTATTGCGCCATGGTTATGAGGAAATGATGATCAGCGGTGTTCACGTCCTGATGGCCGAGGTTCTGCCGGCAATTCACGATGACCCGTTTGACCGGATTCTGGTGGCACAGGCGCGCCAGGACGGGCTGACTTTGATCACCGGAAATGCGGTGTTGGCGCAATATCCGGGCACCATTCGCCATGTCTGAAAGGGCAGGGGGGTGGCCTGTTTTGATCCGGCCCCTAAATCCCTTGCGTCTTGAATAAAAGGCGATAGGGTCTTTGGATCAAAAGATCAGGGAGAAAAACATGAATTTACTGACAACAGCTGCATCCGTATCCGCCCTTGTGATGGGACTGGCCCTTGCCGGGTCCGCCAGCGCACAGGATTGCGAGCGGGGCACATTGGACAAACGTTATTGTGACACCGACGGCGATCTGGTTGCGGACATCCCCAGCGATCCCAGCCAGTTGGTTGATCCGGACACGTTGATTTTTACCTATACGCCGGTCGAAGATCCGGCCGTCTATAAAGAGGTCTGGGCCGGTTTTCTTGAGCACATGGAAGAAGTGACCGGCAAGAAGGTCGTTTTTTACGGGGTTCAGTCGAACGCTGCCCAGATCGAGGCAATGCGGTCAGGCCGGTTGCACATCGCGGGTTTCAACACCGGGTCCAACCCGCTGGCCGTGAACTGTGCGGGTTTCCGCCCCTTCACGATCATGGCGTCGCTTGATGGCCATTTCGGTTATGAAATGGAAATCCTGACCTATCCGGGTTCCGGCATTGAAAAGGTCGAGGACATCCGGGGTGGCAAGCTGGCGTTTACCTCGCCTACGTCCAACTCTGGCTTCAAGGCCCCATCGGCGATCCTGAAATCTGACTATGACATGATCCCTGACCGGGATTTTGAACCGGTTTATTCAGGCAAGCACGACAACTCGATCCTGGGCGTGGCCAACAAGGACTATCCGGCGGCCTCGATCGCCAACTCGGTTCTGGCACGGATGATCCGTCGTGATGTGGTCAAGGCCGATCAGGTGATTTCGATCTATAAATCGCAAACCTTCCCGACCACGGGCTTTGGTACGGCGCACAATCTGACGCCGGAATTGCAGGCAAACATCCAAAAGGCGTTTTTCACGTTCAATTGGGATGGTTCCAGGCTGCAGGAAGAGTTCGAGCGTTCGAACGAAGGTCAGTTCATCAACATGAACTATAAAGAGTTCTGGGAAGTGATCCGCAAGATCGATACGGCCAATGGCGTCAGCTATAGCTGTAGCTAAAACAAACGAGTGAAAAGGCGGCCCGGGGTTATTGCCCTGGGCCGTCGTTAATCAGGGACGGGGGCAGGAATGCTAAAGCTGGATAAGCTGGTAAAGACCTATAATACGGGCGACCAGGCATTGAAATCGGTGGTTCTGGAGATACCGCAGGGCCAGGTTCTGGCGCTGATTGGCCCGTCCGGGGCGGGTAAATCGACGTTGATCCGCTGTATCAACCGATTGGTTGAACCGACCAGCGGCACGGTGCATCTGGATGGTGTTGAACTGACCAGGCTGGGGTCCGGGGCGCTGCGCCGGGACCGCCGGCGGATGGGTATGATATTTCAGGAATATGCGTTGGTTGAACGGCTGACGGTGATGGAAAACGTGTTGTCGGGGCGCCTTGGTTATGTCGGGTTCTGGCGGTCGTTCCTGCGCAAGTTTCCGCAATCTGACGTGGACAATGCCTATCGGTTGCTGGACCGGGTGGGCCTGTTGCACATGGCCGATAAACGGGCCGATGAATTGTCGGGCGGGCAACGCCAGAGGGTCGGGATCTGCCGCGCGCTGATCCAGGACCCCGCGTTGCTTTTGGTGGATGAACCCACCGCGTCGCTGGACCCGAAAACCAGTCGTCAGATCATGCGTTTGATCGTCGAACTGTGCAGCGAACGCGGGCTGGCCGCGATCATCAATATTCACGACGTGGCGCTGGCCAAGATGTTCGTGCAGCGCGTTGTCGGGCTGGAATCCGGGGCAATCGTGTTTGACGGCGCGCCGGATGATCTGACGCCGGATATGCTCACCCATATTTACGGCGAAGAGGACTGGGAAGCGACCATTGAAAAGGTCACCGATGCGGAAGAAGAGGCCGCGCAATGAACGGGGCCAGCGTTTCGGAACTGGACACGCTGATTGGTACGGGCTGGAAAAAACCACCACTGATCAAACGCGACTGGCTGCGCTGGGGGCTGGTGATTGGCGCGTTGATCTACCTGATTGCCGCGATCAATTCGGTCGAGGTGAACTGGGAACGGGTCTATGCCGGGCTGGACCGGGGGGCGGCGTTTATCGCGGCATTCCTGCAACCCGATTTTGAATCGCGCGCCGGGGACATCTGGGAGGGGATGCTGGAAAGCATCGTCATGGCCATTACGTCAACGGTTGTCGGCATCGCCATTTCCATTCCCATCGGCCTGGGCGCGGCGCGCAACATCGCGCCCTTGCCGGTTTACCTTGTTTGTCGCGCCATTATCGCCGTGTCGCGTGCCCTGCAAGAGATCATCGTGGCGATCCTGCTGGTGGCGATATTCGGATTTGGCCCGCTGGCCGGGTTCCTGACGCTGTCGTTTGCCACCATCGGGTTCCTGTCGAAACTGCTGGCCGAAGAGATAGAGAGCATGGACAAGGTGCAGGCCGAGGCGGTCAAAGCCACCGGATCACGCTGGGCCCAATGGGTGAATTACGGCGTGCAGCCGCAGTTCATGCCGCGGCTGATCGGTCTGTCGATGTATCGTTTGGACATCAATTTCCGCGAAAGCGCCATTCTGGGGCTGGTCGGGGCAGGGGGCATTGGTGCCACGCTGAACACTGCGTTTGACCGGTACGAATACGATACTGCGGCGGCGATCCTGCTGATCATCATCGTCATTGTCATGGGCCTGGAATATCTGTCCGGCCTTATCAGGGCGAGGGTACAGTAATGGTCACGCATACCCAAACCGACGGCACCCGCACATGGTCACGCCGAACGCAAAAACAATCCCTGATCCGCTGGGTTGCCTGGCTGATTGGCGTTGCGGTTTTTGTGTTCTGCTGGAACCGGATATCCGAGGTCACCACCTGGTTTTTTGTCTGGGATGCGCCGCGCATTGCCGGTGACATTTTCGGGCGCGCGACCCCGCCCCGCTGGTCCTATATCGATCAGTTGTGGGGGCCTATCTGGGACACGCTTAACATTGCCACGCTGGGCACCATCATATCGCTGATGCTGGCCGTGCCGGTGGCGTTTTTGGCGGCCCGTAACACCACGCCGTCAAAGATGTTCATCCGGCCCATCGCGCTGTTTATCATTGTCGCCACGCGGTCGATCAATTCGCTGATCTGGGCCTTGTTGCTGATTGCCATCATCGGCCCCGGCGTGTTTGCCGGGATCGTGGCCATCGCGATCCGTTCGATCGGATTTTGTGCCAAATTGCTGTACGAGGCGATCGAGGAAATCAACGAGACCCAGGTCGAGGCGATAACCGCCACCGGGGCCAGCCGCTGGCAGGTCATGCTTTACGGTGTCGTGCCACAGATCCTGCCTGCGTTTGCCGGGATTGCGGTGTTCCGCTGGGACATCAACATTCGCGAATCAACCGTGCTGGGGCTGGTTGGGGCAGGGGGTATCGGGCTGCAATTGTCGGCGTCCCTTAACGTGCTGGCCTGGCCGCAGGTGACGCTGATCCTGTTGGTTATTCTGGTCGCGGTGGTGGTTGGCGAATGGGTTTCGGCCAAGGTCCGCGGAGCAATCATCTGATGGCATCCCCCCCCGAGGCGCAGGGGTCCGAATGGGCCTTTACCGCCTATGAGGCCACGCGCCATCGTCTGCCGGTAACCGATTTTCCGGCCAAAAGCCGCAAGGTGGGCAATCTGTCGGACCTGACGGATGATATTGATCTGTTCCTGCTGGATGCGTTCGGCGTGCTGAACATGGGCGAACAGGTGATCCCCGGTGCGCCGGAACGGATTGGCGCGCTTCAGGACATGGGCAAAAAGGTGATGGTGGTGTCAAACGCCGCCGGATACCCCAAACGCGTGATGATGGCGCGTTACAAAAACCTTGGGTTCAACTTTGCCCCCGAGGACGTTTTAAGCAGCCGAGAGGTTGTTTTGCGGGCCATTGCCGACATGCCCCCGGCCCATTACGGCATCATGGTATCAGACAATTGGGGCCGCGAAGGCCTGGAAAATCTGAGCTTTGATTACCTGCGCGATGACAGGGCGGTTTACGACCGGGCCGAACGGTTCGTGTTTCTGGGCAGCGCCATCTGGAACGAGGACCGTCAGGCGTTGCTCGAGGCGTCTTTGATTGCCAATCCAAGGCCGGTTCTGGTGGGTAATCCTGACATTGTCGCCCCGCGCGACACGGGCCTGTCACGCGAACCGGGGCATTATGCGCACCGTTTGGCGGATGCCACCGGGGTTGAACCGCAGTTCTTTGGCAAACCATTCGGGCCGGTGTTTGATCAGGCGCTTGAACGAATAGGGCAGGGGGTTGATCTGGCCCGGACAGTGATGGTCGGGGATACGTTGCAGACCGACATTCTTGGCGGGCGGGCGGCGGGGTTGAAAACCGCGCTGATTACCGGTTTTGGCGCGCTGCGCGGGATGGATGCGGATGACGCAATTGCCCGGTCGGGGATTGTGCCGGATTACATCATGCCACGCACCTGATCCTAGGGCGCGTAATCGGCCGCATTCACGGTGCCGGGACGTCCCGGCAGGTTCAGGTTGCTTATCACCGGATCGGCCTGTGCAATCACATGGCCGCCACGAATTACCGCCAACCGGTGTGCGCGCAGGCGGATTGCCTCGATCCGGTCACGCGCCTGCAACAGCACCATGTTGGCCTTGTTGCCTTTGGCCAGCCCGTACCCCTCCAGCCCCATGATAGCGGCCGAATTTACCGTCACCGCATCAAAACACCATTCCATATCCGCGCGCGACGAAAGTTGCCCCACATGCAGGCCCATCGACGCCACATCCAGCATGTCGGCCTTGCCCAGCGAATACCAAGGGTCCATCACGCAGTCAGAGCCAAAGCCAACGGTAATCCCCGCATCGCGCAATTGGGGCACCCGTGTCTGGCCCCGGCGTTTGGGATAACTGTCATGACGCCCCTGAAGCATAATGTTTATCAATGGGTTAGGGATTGCATGAACCTGCGATTCAACCATTAGCGGGATCAGTTTACTGACATAGTAATTGTCCATCGAATGCATCGAGGTCAGGTGCGATCCGGTCACCCGCCCCTGAAGACCCAGACGGCGGGTTTCAAAGGCCAGTGTTTCGATGTGACGGCTAAGGGGGTCGTCGCTTTCGTCGCAGTGCATATCGACCATCAGGCCGCGGTCGGCGGCGATCTGGCAAAGCTGGCGAACTGAATCGGCCCCCTGTTCCATCGTGCGTTCGAAATGCGGGATGCCGCCAACGACATCCACGCCCATGTCCAGCGCGCGGATCAGGTTATCCATCGCCGTCGGGTCGCGCAGCACACCATCTTGCGGAAAGGCGACCAGTTGCAGATCAAGGTAAGGGGCAACCTGGCGGCGGACCTCTAACAGGGCCTCGACACCTTTCAGGTCATCGTCGCAGACATCCACATGGCTGCGGATTGCCCCAAGGCCCATGGACACCGCCAGATCGCAATACCGCAGGGCGCGGGCGATAATGTCATCCACACTTTGAAGGGGTTTCAATTCGCCCCAAAGGGCGATCCCCTCAAGCAGGGTGCCAGATACGTTCAGGCGCGGATTGCCCAGGCTTAGGGTCGCATCCATGTGAAAATGCGGGTCTATGAAGGGGGGTGATACCAGATAGCCAGCGGCATCAATGATTTCATGCGCCGCGGCGGTGATACCCGGCTCCAGGGCGGCAATGGTGCCATCCACACAGGCAATGTCGATACCGGACCGGCCATCGGGCAGGGTGGCATTCTTGACGACAAGATCAAACATTCAGCGTTGTCCTTTGAACCACGGGTGCAGCAGGGCACGGGGATAGTCGGCCTTGCGGGCGGCCACCACAAGGGCAATGATCGACAACACATAGGGGGCCATCAAAAACACCTGCCCCGGTACAAATGCGCCCACCTCGGTTTGCAACCTTACCTGCAACGCATCGAACGCCCCGAACAACAGCGCGCCCAGCAACGCCTTGCCCGGTCGCCAACTGGCAAAGATTACCAGCGCGATACAGATCCAGCCACGTCCGTTCACCATGCCGAAAAAGAACGCATCAAACGCCGACATGGTCAGGAATGCGCCGCCAAGCGCCATAAGGGACGAACCGGCGACCACCGCGCCAATGCGCAGGCCGTAAACCGACAGGCCTTGTGCATCCACACTGTCCGGGTTGTCGCCAACCGCTTGCAGGGCAACACCCAGCGCCGTGCGGTTCAGCACGTACCAGACCACCAGCACCATAAACAGCGCCAGCATGGTCATCGCCGTTTGTTGAAAGATTACAGGCCCTACAAAGGGCAAATCCGACAGAATGGGGATGTCCAGCGCGCGAAACGGTTCAATCCGGGGGGGCGAAGACACGTTAGGCAGGGCGGTGCGATAGATGAAATAACTGACCGAGGTGGCAAACAGTGTGACACCCAGCCCTGAAACATGCTGCGACAGGCCCAAGGGCACCGTCAGGATCGCATGGATCAGGCCAAAGAACCCACCCGCCAGCGCCGCCACCAGAACCCCGCCCCAAAGCCCGGCACCGGCCCAGACGGCCAGCCATCCGGCCATGGCCCCGGCAACGAATATGCCCTCGATGCCCAGGTTCAGCACGCCGGACTTTTCGCACAGCAACGCGCCCAGCACGCCGAATATCAGCGGCGTTGCGATGCGCAGGCTTGCGGCCCAAAAGCTTTCGGAAAGCAGGATTTGCAGAATATCCATCATTGTGCGGCCCTCGCGGTGCGGGTGATCCGATAGCGGGCAAAGAACCCGCCGATCAGCACACATAACAGCGACATCGCAACCACCAGATCGGCCAGATAGGATGACACGCCCATGGCCCTGCTCATGCTGTCGGCCCCCACAAAAACCGACGCGATGAACAGCGCCGCCAGCACCACGCCCGCCGGGGACAGGCCCGCCAGCATGGCCACGACAATGCCGGTATAGCCAAAGCCGGGCGAAAGGTCGGCCGTCAGATAACCCTTTAGCCCGGCCACCTCGGATACCCCCGCCAGACCGGCCAGTCCGCCGGAAATGATCGCCACCGAAAACAGCGAACGGTTTACGCTGATCCCCGCGTGCCGCGCGGCGGCGGCATTTTCACCCACCGCCCGCAGACGAAACCCCCAGACCGATCGCACCAGCATGAACTGGGCAATCGCGGCCACCACCAGCGCCAGTATCAGACCCGAATGCACCCGCATCCGCGTCATCAGCGTTGGCAGCATCCCCTGATCAAGGATCGGGGCCGATTGTGGCCAGCCAAGGCCCATCGGGTCCTTCAGCGGTCCCTCAAGCATCATTTGCAGAAAGATCAGAATGATGAAGTTAAGCAAAAGCGTGGTCACCACCTCGTCCGCGCCGAACCGGGTTTTCAGCAGGGCAGGCACCGCCATGCCCGCGGCCCCGGCGGCGGCCCCAAGGATGATGATCATCGGCAACAGAACAATCCCCGGCACGTCCAGCACGCCGGTGCCAATCGCCACGGCGGCCATTGCGCCCAGGTACAACTGCCCCTCGGCCCCGATGTTCCACAGGCGCGCGCGAAACGCCAACGCGGCGGCCAATCCGGTGAATATCAGTGGTGTTGCCCGTGTCAGCATCTCGGAAAAGGCAAACATAGACCCGAACACGCCCCGGAACATCTGAACATAGGCCGGGCCGATGGGGGCCCCGGCAAATGCCAGCGGAATCGCCGCCAGCGCCAGTGCAACCACCGCCGACAAAACAGGAATGCCCGTCGTCATCAGGCGTGATGGCGCATTGCGTGGTTCAATACGGATCATGCGGAAACCCCCGAATGTTTGGCGGAATGTTCATCCGAATGCTCTCCGGCCATCATCAGGCCAATTTCTTCGCGATCACGGGTATTGGCCGCGTGCAACTGTCCGTCATGGATCACCATGATGCGGTCGGCCAGGCCCAGTATTTCGTCCAGGTCCTCGGATATCAGGACCACGCCGGCCCCGCGCGCGCGGGCCACTAACAGGCGGCGGCCCACCTCGGCGGCGGCCCCCATATCAAGGCCGCGCGTGGGCTGGTTTGCCAGGATCAGGCGCGGACCCTGTTCAAACACCCGCGCCAGGATCAGCTTTTGGATATTACCGCCGGACAGCAGGCGGGCAGGGGCGTCCGCACCGGGGCCACGCACGTCATATTCCTGAACCAGCCGTTCGGCGTTTTGTTGAATGGCCTCGCGGTTCAGCAACCCGCGCGACTGTATTTCCGGGTCGTTCAGGCGTTCAATCACCATATTCTCGGCCACGCTCATCGCGCCGATGATGCCGTCGTGGTGGCGGTCCTCGGGGATGCGGCCCACACCCGCGCGGATCATCATGCGCGGATTGGGCCGGGTGATTTCGGCCCCGTCAACGGTAATTTGCCCGGTATCGGCACGCTGCAACCCCGATATCAGCCCGGCCAGCACCGTTTGCCCGTTGCCGGACACACCGGCAATGCCAAGTATCTCGTACTGATGCACATCAAGGTCGATATTGTTCAGGCTGTCGCGTTTGGAATGGCCGTGAACCGACACGCCAGAAAGGTGCAAAACCGGGGCACCGGGGGTCATTTTCGTGCGGGGCGTGGTGGGGGTATCGGCCCCGACCATCATCCGTGCAATCACCCGTTCGTCGGCATCTTTGGTGGCAATTTCACCCACTTTGACACCGTGGCGCAGCACCGCAATGCGTTGGGAAAAGGCCAGCACCTCGCGCAGTTTGTGCGAGATGAAAATCACCGACAATCCATCGGCGGTCATCGCCCCGATGTTTTCAAACAGCATATCGGCCTCTTGCGGGGTCAGCACGGCGGTGGGTTCGTCCAGCACCAGAATACGTGCATCGCGATACAGCGCCTTAAGGATCTCGACCCGCTGGCGTTCGCCCACCGACAGGCGACCCACCCGCGTGTCCAGCGGCGCAACCAGCCCGCTGCGTGCCATGATACCTTTGATCTTTTTGCGCGCCCCGGCACGATTCCGGCGCGGGTGCCACAAGGGTTCGGCCCCAAGAACGATATTGTCCAGCGCACTAAGGTTTTCGGCCAGGGTGAAATGCTGATGCACCATGCCGATCCCGGCGGCCAGCGCGGCCTGCGGGTGGCCAAGGGGCAGGGGGCGCATGGTGCCATCTGCGTCGGCCACATCCACAGTGCCGGCGTCCGGCATGTAATGGCCAAACAGCATGTTCATCAGCGTGGTCTTGCCCGCGCCGTTTTCGCCAAGCAGCGCCAGGACCTCGCCCTTGTGCAGATCCAGATCGACGGCATCATTGGCCACCACGGTGCCGAACCGTTTGGTCAGCCCGTTCAGGGAAAGAACTTTGTCCATGTTCATGCAGATCAGGCGGGCCGGTCGTTAAAACCGGCCCTGTCCCTTGTTATTTGTCAGAAACCGGGCGTTCGTTGTTAACGACCACCTCGAACTTGCCCGACTTGATTTCGGCCTCGCGGGCGATCACCTTGGCGACCATGTCGTCAGACACCAGCGCGCTGTCCATTACCAGCGACCCACCACCGTGCGCCATATAGGAATACTGGCTGTAATCTGCCGCCTCGAACGTGCCGCCGGCAACGTTTGCGATGGCCGTGTCAACGGTTGTTTCCATGTGCCACAGGGCAGATGCAAGGATGGTGTTGGGATAATCAGCCGCCGTGTCGATCACGTTGCCGATTGCCTTCATGCCACGTTCCACCGCCGCGTCCGACACGCCAAAGCGTTCGGCATACATCACGTCCGCGCCCGCATCCATCATCGCAAAGGCGCTTTCCTTGGCCTTGGGCGGGTCATACCAGCTGTCCAGGAAATTCACGAGAAATTTGACATCCGGGTTCACTTCGCGGGCACCGGCCATAAAGGCCTGCATCAGGCGGTTCACCTCGGGGATGGCATAGCCGCCGACCATACCGATCACGTTGGATTTGGTCGCGCTGCCGGCCACCATGCCGGACAGGTAGGATGGTTCGTGAATAAAGTTGTCAAACACCGAGAAATTAGGCGCGGCAGGTTCAAACGACGACCCCATCAGGAACGCCGTTTCAGGGTAATCCGCTGCCACCTTGCGCGCGGCACGTTCCAGGCCGAACACTTCGCCAACAATCAGTTGCACGCCCTGTTCGGCGTATTCGCGCATCACACGTTCATAATCGGTGTTGGCGACATTCTCCGAAAACACATATTCGATCTCGCCCCGGTCCTTGGCGGCATTTAGCGCCAGGTGAATCCGGCTGATCCACTGCTGTTCGACCGGCAGCGTGAAAATACCCGCAACCTTGATCGTATCAGCCATGGCCATGCCTGCCGACATCATCATGCCCGCCGACGCCACCGCGCCAATCACCAGCCGCCGTGTGTACGTTCCAGAAAACTTCATTTTTATCCCCCCCTGAGTTATACAACTGTATTGGTTGTCTGTTTTGACCATTT
>DAOUPC010000294.1 GCA_030626365.1 Paracoccaceae bacterium | reverse complement strand
TCACCGGCGCGCCGATCGAACATCTTGCGTTCACCGATGTCACCTATTGGGATGAAATCCGCGAGGTGTTTGACTGGACCCAGACCAATGTGCATTCCACCTTTGGCGTGTGCTGGGGCGGCATGGCGATGATCAACCACTTTCACGGGGTCAAAAAGCACATGATGGATGCCAAGGCATTCGGCTGTTTCCGACACCAGAACCTTGCCCCCGCGTCACCATATTTGCGTGGATTTTCAGATGATTGCGTTATCCCCGTGTCGCGATGGACAGAGGTGCGACAGAGTGAGATAGACGCCGCCAGCGGGCTGAGCACATTGCTGGGCAGCGATACGGTCGGCCCCTGCCTGGTCGAAGATGCCGCACATCGGGCGATCTATATCTTTAACCATTTTGAATATGACAGCGACACGCTGAAGCAGGAATATGACCGCGACAGCGCCGGTGGCACACCGGTTAACGTGCCGGTCAACTACTATCCTGCTGATGACCCGTCGCGCGCGCCTCAGAACCGCTGGCGCAGCCATGCGCACCTGCTTTATGGCAACTGGATCAACCAGATATACCAATCCACCCCCTTTGACATGGACCTGATCGGGCAATAGCGACCTTGGGTTTGCGTTAATCCGGTTAACA
The DNA here is from genome assembly GCA_030626365.1 of Paracoccaceae bacterium. GTDB lineage: Bacteria > Pseudomonadota > Alphaproteobacteria > Rhodobacterales > Rhodobacteraceae > NVQY01. The sequence goes on along the minus strand of DAOUPC010000294.1, from coordinate 1,957 downwards.
TTCCATATTACAGCTATCTGACAGAGGAAGCATGGGCATGGAACTCCCCTTTGATGGCGCGATATCGCGGTTTTACGAAACCCAGGCCCCGGACGAGGTCCGCGAAACGATCCGCCGGGCGAAAAAGGGGGAAATCCTGAACCCCGACTATCCTTATTCCGACCGGATGGGGCGCAAGGAATATGAACGCGACATGGCCGCGCTACAGGTTGAACTGGTCAAATTACAGGCCTGGGTCAAGTCCGCAAATGCCCGCGTGATGATTGTATTCGAGGGGCGCGATGCCTCTGGAAAAGGCGGTACAATCAAAAGGTTCCGAGAGAACCTTAATCCACGTGGCGCACGGGTTGTGGCCCTGTCAAAACCATCTGACGCCGAGACCAGCCAGTGGTATTTTCAGCGTTACATCGACCATCTGCCTTCGGGCGGGGAAATCGCGTTCTTTGACCGCAGCTGGTACAATCGCGGCGTGGTGGAAAAGGTGTTCGGCTTTTGCGATGACGATCAGCGCAGGCGGTTTTTCCGTCAGGTGAACCCGTTCGAGGCCGCATTGGCCGATGATGGCATCCACATCTTCAAATTCTGGCTGAATATCGGGCGCAAAGAACAATTGCGCCGCTTTCTGTCACGCGAAAAAGACCCGCTAAAGCAGTGGAAACTAAGCTGGATCGACGTCAAGGGGTTAGAGAAATGGGACGAATATTCGCACGCGATCCAGGAAACCCTGCGCATCAGCCACAGTGATATTTCCCCCTGGACGGTGGTCCGGTCCGATGACAAACGCCGCGCCCGACTGGCGGTGATCCGCAGCGTGCTGCATGCGCTGAATTACGACCGCAAGGACACGCAGGCGCTGGGGCAGATTGACCACAGAATTTGCGGCGGGCCGGATATCTGGGATGGTTAAAAAACGCGGCTATCATCATGGCAACCTGCGTCAGGCACTGATCGACGCGGCGCTGCAACTGATTGAAATCAAAGGGCCAACCGGCTTTACCCTGTCCGAGGCCGCCAAGCAGGCCGGCGTCACCCCGGCGGCGGTATACCGTCACTTTGAGGGGCGCGAAGACCTGATCGCCGAAGCCGCGCGGCAGGGGTTCGAGATGTTCGCGGACCTGATGCAATACGCCTATGACCGGGGCCAGCCATCGGCCTTGGGCGCATTCGAGGCCACAGGACGGGCCTATCTGGCCTTTGCGCGCCGCCATCCGGGCCATTACATCGCCATGTTCGAAAGCGGCATTTCGGTCAACCGCACGCCAGAACTGGCGGCGGCCTCGGCCCGCGCACGCGGGGTTCTGGAACGCGCCGCCGCCGAATTGTCGGAACACATCCCGCCCGCCAAACGCCCGCCCGCCTCGATGTTTTCGGCGCACATATGGGCGCTAAGCCACGGGGTTGTCGAACTTTATGCAAGGGGCAGCCCCGGTACCGCATCGCCCTTTTCCCCCGAGGACCTGCTGGAATCCGGAATTGGCATCTATCTGCGCGGGTTGGGGTTGATTGATCCGGACAAGTGACCGGTTAAACACATCTTAACCCTAAAGGCGGCGCGCCAGGGTGCGCCCCACCCTGTTGGTTGGCTGCTCGATCAGTGTGTATGTCACGGCGGACAAGGCGACCGTCACAGCATAGATCATCAGAAAATTCACGAAATTACCGGAAATACCCAACCCCGCCCAATGGAACAGGGCAATCGTGACCGGATGAATCAGGTAGATGCTGTAACTGACTGACCCCAGAAACAGCATCGGGCGCAATGTCAGCACCCGCACAACAGCGCCACTGCGTCCCCGCGTGGCACAGACCAGCAGGATGGCAACCCCCAGACCAATCACCTCCCCGCGCCCGAAAAACGGCACCAGCACACCCAGCAGAAAAAGACTAGCACCACCCCAGGCCAGGACTGGCAGGTGACGCGCCGTTGAATCCGCAAACCGCTGACGCAGAAAAAACG
>DAOUPC010000107.1 GCA_030626365.1 Paracoccaceae bacterium | reverse complement strand
GTCGCATATCGGGCCGCTATTGGTCCCGGTGACCGACAACCACCCGCGCCCGGCCATCCAGATCAGGCACAATGCACAGCCCGTTCAGCCCGGCCTGCGCCATCAGCCCCATCACCGCTGTGCCCTGGGTCGGGCCAATTTCGACAATCAGGCGTCCGCCGGGGGACAAATGGGCCATCACATCCGCCGCGATCCGGCGATAGGCCCCCAGGCCATCACCCCCGTCGGTCAGCGCCATCTTTGGTTCGTGGTGGCGCACCTCGTCCGCTAGTCCGTCCATTTCATCCAGCGCAATATAGGGCGGGTTCGACACGATCAGATCGAACAAGCCGTCGATGCCTTTGAACCAGTCCGCCTGCACGATGTCGGCCCGGTCCTGAACCCGGTGCAGCACGGCATTGGCGCTGGCCTGAAGGCAGGCGCATTCGCTTAGGTCCGCACCCACGCCGGTGGCCGTGTCACATTCGCCCAAAAGGGTGACCAAGATGCAGCCGGACCCGGTGCCAAGGTCCAGAACCCGGTCAAATGGCATGGCCAGGGCTGCCTCGATCAGGGTTTCAGTTTCTGGCCTTGGATCAAGGACTTGCGCGCTTACCTTAAAGCGTCGACCATAAAATTCCCGTTCCCCCAGCAGATGCGAAACCGGCACGCGGACCGCCCGCAGTGCGATCAGTTGCTCATAGCGTTCAGCGATCTCCGGGGTCAGGGTTTCGGGGGCAATCAGCGTGACGCGGGATGCCTCGATCCGGGCGGCATGGGCCAGCAGAACACGTGCATCGCGCCCCGGATCAGCAACCCCAGCGGCGCGCAGGCGCATGGCGGCGGCGGCCATTGTCTGGGCGGCGGTCAGGGCGGTTGGCGGGACAGGTGTGGCCATGTCTACTGGCCCATTTCGGCCAGTTTCCGGGCCTGATCATCTGCCGTCAACGCATCGATCACCTCGTTCAGATCACCGGCCATGATCGCGTCCAGCTTGTAAAGCGTCAGGTTGATCCGGTGGTCGGTCATGCGCCCTTGGGGAAAGTTGTAGGTGCGGATGCGTTCCGAACGATCCCCGCTGCCAACCTGCGAGGCCCGGTCAGCCGAGCGTTCATCATCGACCCGCTGGCGTTCCCGATCATACAGCCGGGTTTTCAGCACGCCCATGGCGATTTCACGGTTGCGGTGCTGGGATTTTTCCGCGGATGTAACAACAATACCACTGGGGATATGGGTGATGCGCACGGCCGAATCGGTGGTGTTGACGTGCTGCCCGCCCGCCCCAGAGGCGCGCATGGTGTCGATCCTGATGTCATTGGTGTTGATCTGGATGTCCACATCCTTGGCCTCGGGCAGCACCGCCACCGTGGCCGCCGATGTATGGATACGCCCGCCCGATTCGGTTGTTGGCACGCGCTGAACCCTGTGCACGCCGGATTCGTATTTCATCCGGGCAAAGACGCTGTCGCCTTTGATATGGGCGACCACCTCTTTGATGCCGCCCAGTTCGGTTGTCTGCTGTTCGATGATTTCGAATTTCCAGCCCTGGGATTCGCAATACCGCAAATACATGCGCAACAGATCGGCGGCAAACAGGGCCGCCTCGTCGCCACCCGTTCCCGGACGAATTTCGAGCATCGCCGGGCGGATGTCGGCGGCGTCTTTCGGCAGCAGCGACAGTTGCAGCGCATGTTCGGCCACCGGCAACGCATCCTTAAGCAGCGGGATCTCTTCCTCGGCCAGTTCCTTCATGTCGGGATCGTCCAACATGGATTTGGCCTCGGCCAGGTCCGCAACCAGCTTGCGCCAGGTGGTGATCTGTTCGACGACAGGGCGCAGATCGGAATATTCCTTGGCCAGCCGGGCAATATCGCCGCCCGCGGCACCATCGGCCATCGCGGCCTCAAGGAATTGAAACCGTTGGGTGATCTGATAAAGGCGTTCTTCGGGAACCATGCCAGCGGTGTGTGACATCAGGCCGGATTGGTCAAGGGGCCACCTTGTGCTAGAATGGCCTTATGAAACATCTTGTCTTATTTGTTTTCCTTGTGGCGACGGCGATGCCGGCCTTGGGCGACGTAAAGGGCCGCGATGGCAAGGTCATTGATTGTTATTGCACCGACCGGACCGGATCGCGGGTTGAACTGGGCCAGACCATCTGTTTGCAGGTTGATGGGCGCATGTTCATGGCGCAATGCCAGATGTCACTGAACGTGCCGATGTGGCGCGAGGTGCAAAAAGGCTGCCTGTCCTCAGGGCTGCAAAGTGGTGATCCAGTGGTCGATCCTGGCCCGGTTCACACCAAGATCTGAGCGGCCAAACCGCAGGCGGGCATGGATCTGCACCCGGTTTTCGTCCTGTTGAACGGTGGTATAATCGGGAAAGCCAAACACCGCGCTGCGGGTGATATAGGTCACCATGCCCGCATCCACCGACCCGGCCAGAACCTGCGTGCGGGGCGTGGCCCGCGCGATTTTGTCCAACCGCGCCAGCCCATCCGGTCCTGTGTCGATCAGCCGTTTAACACCGGCGCTGAAGCCTTTGTTTTCACTGACTTCCGGGGGCACGTGCCAGCGCATCACATCGCTGGGGGCCAGCCTGATATATGCCATGCCCGCAACCAGAAGACCCAATATCACCCATACTGTCATCATTTTGTACCTCACTTGTTAACCCCGGAAATCAACCAGAACACCAACACGCCCTTACCGGCGTGTCACCCCCGGCAAAACACACAGCAATTCATACAACAGGTTCGCCCCCGTCAACCCGGTATTGCCCGACGGATCATAGGGCGGCGACACCTCGACCAGATCACAACCGACAATGTTGACCCCAGCCAGTGCGCGGATCAGTTGCAGCGCCTGTGGCGTGGTCAGCCCACCGATTTCCGGCGTGCCGGTGCCGGGTGCAAAGGCCGGATCAAGGCTGTCGATATCATAGGTGACATAGGTGGGGCGCGCACCGATATCGCGGCGGATTTCAGCGCCAAGGTCGCTTAGCGATTGGCCCCACAATTCATGCGCCGGGAACTGCTGAAATCCCCAGCCCTGGGCCTCGGCGAAATCATCGGGACCATAGCCGGTGCCGCGCAGGCCGATCTGATAGGTCTTGTCAGGCTGGATCAGCCCCTCTTCCCAGGCGCGCCGGAACACGGTGCCGTGGGTTTCGCGCACGCCGAACATATGGTCGTTCACATCCGCATGGGCATCCACATGCACCAGCGCCACGGGGCCATATTTGCGCGCAATGCTGCGCAGGATTGGCAGGGTGATCGTATGATCGCCCCCCATCGCCACCGGAATCACATTTTGCTTGAGGATCGCGTCGTAACTATCAGAAATTATGCGGATACTTTCTGGCAGAGAAAACGTGTTAATCGCCAGATCACCAATATCTGCCACTTGCAAACAGTCAAACGGGGCCGCCCCCGTGGCCATATTATAGGGCCGTAATATCGCGCTTTCGGCGCGAATTTGCTTTGGGCCAAACCGTGTGCCCGACCGCCACGAAGTGCCGATATCCATCGGAATACCCAAAATTGCCACATCCAATCCGTTCAGCGCACTGGCCGACGGCAGGCGCATGAATGTTCCGGGCCCGGAAAACCGCGCCAGATCATTACCGCCAACGGGTTGGTTAAAGTCAGTCATGCGCGCATCCTCCAGCCCAGAAGGCAGATGATTTCCATTGCAATATGCGCCCCGGCAATTGCCGTGGCCCCGGTGGTGTCAAAGGGTGGCGACACCTCGACCACATCGCCGCCGACAATGTTGATCCCGGCCAGATCACGCAGAATGATCGCCGCCTGCGCGCTGGTCAGCCCCCCCCAGACCGGCGTGCCGGTACCGGGCGCATAGGCCGGGTCCAGCCCGTCAATGTCAAACGTCAGATAGGTCGGATGCCCGCCCAGAATTTCGCGGATCTTTTGCGCGGTGGCCACCGGCCCTGCCTCGTGGACCTCGCGCGCGTCAATGATGTTGACGCCCAGCGTGTCCTGATTGCTGGTGCGAATGCCCACCTGAACCGACCGCGCCGGGTCCACCAGCCCCATTTTCACCGCCTTGTAGAACATCGTGCCATGATCAACGCGGGCCATGTCATCATCGGCCCATGTATCAGTATGGGCATCGAACTGAAGCAATGAAACCGGCCCGTATTTTTCCGCATAGGCCTGAAGGATCGGAAAACTGATATAGTGATCCCCGCCCAGCACGACCGAGGCAACATCAGCCGCCAGAATCCCCGCGATATGCGCCTTTAGCGCGCCCGGAAAGGCCGGGATATTGGCGTAATCAAAGGCCAGATCGCCATAATCTATAATGGCCAGTTCGCTAAGCGGGTCATAGGGCCAGCCATAGGGCGCATCGGGGGCCTGTAACGCGCTGGCCTCGCGGATCGCGCGCGGGCCCAGTCGGGTGCCGGGGCGGTTGGTAACGGCCTGATCGAACGGCACGCCGGTGACGGCAATATCCACGCCGGTCAGGTCTTTGGTATAGCGGCGGCGCAAAAACGACGTGACCCCGCCAAAGGTGTTTTCATGCGTCAGGCCCCGCAGGTTTTCCCGTGTAAACGCATGATCTACCTGTTCTTTTGCATCTTCCAGCGCCATCAGGCCGCCCCTTTGTTTGTATGTTCCGACGGGTTCGCGGGCTGGGCTGTTTCAACCAGCCGGGCAAAGAACGAGGCCCCGACCGGGGCCACATCGTCGTTGAAATTGTATTCGGGATGATGCAGGCCCGCCCCCGGTCCCTGCCCTAAAAACAGATAGGCACCGGGGCGTTCGTTCAGCATATAGGAAAAATCCTCGGCCCCCATTTCGCGCCCGGCTTCGGCGATAACCGCACTGTCACCGGCCACTTCGCGGGCGATTTTGGTGGCAAAACCGGCCTTGGCCACGTCATTGATCGTGGCCGGATACCCCACCTCGTAATCCAGCGCGGCGCTGACGCCATAACTGGCCGCCTGCCCGGCAACGATTGCCTTCATCCGGGCCATGACCATGTCCTGCACCTTTGGGTCAAACGTGCGCACGGTCCCGTTGATATAGGCGGTGTCGGGAATGATGTTGTCGGCCGACCCGGTATGTATCTGCGTCACCGAGACCACCAGATCGTCCAGCGCATAGTGGTTGCGGCTGACGATGGTCTGGATCGCCTGGGCAATGCCACAGGCCGCCATCACCGGATCACACGTATCCTGGGGCATCGCGCCATGCCCGCCGACCCCCTGAATGTTGATGTGAAACGTATCGACCGCGGCCATGATTGCCCCCGGATTGGTGTAAAACCCGCCCGCCTCGAACCCCGGTGCATTGTGCAGCGCGTAAACCTCGGTAATGCCAAAGCGATCCATGATCCCCTCTTGCACCATCACCTGTGCGCCGCCGATCGCCTCTTCTGCGGGCTGAAAAATCAGCGCCACGCGACCTGCGAAATTTCGCGTTTCGGCCAGATAACGCGCCGCCCCCAGCAACATTGTCGTGTGCCCGTCATGGCCGCAGGCGTGCATCTGTCCCTTGTTCCGGCTGGTGTATTCCAGCCCTGTTGCCTCGGTGATCGGTAATCCGTCCATATCGGCGCGCAACCCCAGGGTTGGCCCGCCATCCTCTGCCGCCTGCCCGTTTATGATTGCCACAATCCCGGTTCTGGCGATGCCCTCGTGAATTTCATCCACCCCGAATTCACGAAGCCGCTCTGCCACGAATGCCGCCGTTTCGGTGCAATCCAGCGCCAGTTCAGGAATGGTATGCAGGTGCTGGCGCCATCCGGCCATGTCGGCGGCGTAATCCGCGATACGATTGACAACGGGCATGGTCTGGACTCCTTGGTCGGCATTGGTGATTGATGTATCTGACACCGGAATGAAGGCCACCGCAATGCAAGAAAACCCGCTGATTCACGATCCCGATGCCGGCATTGAACGCCTGCTTGAGATCATGCGCCGCCTGCGTAATCCCGAAACCGGCTGCCCGTGGGACATCGAACAGGATTTCGCCTCAGTCGCGCCCTACACCATCGAAGAAGCCTATGAGGTGGCCGATGCAATCGAGCGCGGGGCGTGGGGTGAATTGCGGGGCGAATTGGGCGATTTGCTGTTGCAGACGGTATATCACACGCAGATGGGGCAAGAGGCCGGGCATTTCACCTTTCAGTCGGTGGTGCGCGACATCAGCGACAAGATGGTCGCGCGTCATCCGCATGTGTTTGGCGATCAGTCACGCGATAAATCCGCCGAACAACAGACCCGCGACTGGGAGGCGATCAAAGCGGGCGAACGCGCTGGCAAGGCGCAAAAGGGCGCGCTGGACGGGGTGGCAGGGAACCTGCCGGCGTTGCTGCGGGCGCAAAAGTTGCAAAAACGCGCCGCACGGGTGGGGTTTGACTGGCCCGATACAGGCGGTGTGATGGCCAAGATCATCGAAGAAGCGGGCGAATTGGACGAGGCGCGCGATCTGCATGATCCCGACAAGATGGAAGAGGAATTTGGCGATCTGCTGTTTGTCATGGCCAACCTTGCCCGCCATCTGGGTGTCGACCCCGAGGCCGCACTGCGCCGCACCAACGCCAAGTTTATCCGCCGGTTTGAGGGGGTCGAGGCACGGCTGGCCGCCATGGGCAAAACCCCGCAAGACAGCGATCTGGATGAAATGGACGCGCTGTGGAATGCTGTAAAAACACAAGAACGTCAGGAACCGACATGAGCGCACGCAAAATCATCATCGATACCGACCCCGGCCAAGACGACGCCGTGGCGATCCTGCTGGCGCTGGCCAGCCCGGAACTTGAGGTGCTGGGTATAACGGCGGTGGCGGGCAACGTGCCACTGGCGCTGACGCAAAAGAACGCGCGCATCATCTGTGAGCTGGCCGGGCGGCCTGACATGGCGGTCTATGCCGGCTGTGACGCGCCGCTGAAACGCCCGCTGGTCACGGCCGAACATGTGCATGGCAAAACCGGGCTGGACGGGCCCGACCTGCCCGATCCTGTCATGGCGCTGGCGGATGGGCATGGGGTTGATTTCATCATTGAAACCCTGCGGACCCATGACGCGGGAACCGTCACGCTTTGCCCGCTGGGACCGCTGAGCAATATCGCGACGGCCTTTCAAAAGGCCCCGGACATTGTGAACCGGGTGCAGGAAATCGTGCTGATGGGCGGGGCCTATTTCGCGGTGGGAAACATCACCCCCACGGCTGAGTTCAACATTTACGTTGATCCAGAAGCTGCTGATATTGTGTTCAAATCTGGCGTCAACATTACGGTGGTTCCGCTGGATGTGACGCATAAGGTGCTGGTGACAAGTGCGCGCAACGATGCGTTTCGCGCGATTGGCACGCCGGTTGGCATCGCCGTGGCCCAGATGACCGATTTCTTTGAACGCTTTGACAAGGAAAAATACGGCAGCCTTGGCGCCCCCCTGCATGACCCTTGTGTCACCGCCTATCTGATCCGGCCCGACCTGTTTGGCGGACGTCACATCAATGTCGAGATCGAAACATCTTCGCCGCTGACCCTTGGCATGACCGTGGCCGACTGGTGGGGCGTGACGGACCGGGCACCCAACGCCACCTTCCTTGGTGATGTGGATGCAGACGGGTTCTTTGCCCTGCTTACCGACCGGCTGGCCCGCCTGTGAGCGCGGCCCTGCATCTGGCCAAACCGGACGACCTGGAGCGGTTGCTGGCGCTGGTGGCCGCGTCGCACACCGAACAGCGGCTGGCGTCTTCGCACGAAGACCGCCACGCCGGGATCGCGCCATTGCTGGACGGCATCCCGCACGGAACCCAGCACGGGGCCGCATACCTTATCGGGCCGGCCCGCGCGCCGATGGGCTATGTGATCGTCACCTTTGGCTGGTCGGTGGAATTGGGCGGCATGAACGCCAGCATAGACGACATTTACCTGCGCCCGGCCGTGCGCGGGCGCGCCATTGCCACCGAAACGCTGATCAGCCTGCCCAAGGCGCTGGCCGGGGCCGGGATAAAGGCGCTGCATCTTGAGGTGGCCCACGACAACGAGGCGGCCAAACGCCTGTACGCGCGCGCCGGTTTCACGACGCGCGAGGGATATATACTGATGCGCAGGCAGCCCTTGTGAAGGGCAATTACCTTAGAATTGACGTCCCGGCATATTCTGCCACTTCGCCCAGGGCCTCTTCGATGCGGATCAGCTGGTTATATTTGGCCAGCCGGTCAGAGCGCGCCAGCGATCCGGTTTTGATCTGACCACAGTTGGTGGCGACCGCCAGATCGGCAATCGTGGCATCCTCTGTTTCGCCTGAACGGTGGCTCATCACGTTGGTGAATCCGGCCCGGTGGGCCATATCAACCGCATTAAGTGTTTCGGTCAACGTCCCGATCTGGTTGACTTTTACCAGCATTGAATTGGCGCACCCCATATCGATCCCCCGCGCCAGACGCACCGGGTTCGTGACAAACAGGTCATCGCCGACCAACTGGATCTTGTCGCCCAATTCACCCGTCAGCGCCTTCCAGCCATCCCAGTCATCCTCGGCCATGCCATCCTCGATCGAGATGATCGGATAGTCCGCCGCAAGGGCCGCCAGATAGGCCACGTTTTCATCCGAGCTAAGCGTTTTGCCC
>DAOUPC010000027.1 GCA_030626365.1 Paracoccaceae bacterium | reverse complement strand
TCGCCATTCTCGCCGATCAAAACACGGCGCAACCCAAATCCTGCCGGGCCGCCCTGGCGATAGCCCAGCTCGATCAGGCGGCACTGGCCGGCAAAGACCTTGACCGAAAGTTCACGGCTGTATTCACCCGCCATCGCCCGCTTCACGCTTTTTACGATCGTAGCAACGGGGCTGCCGTCATTTTCGAACTGCTCGGCACAATACTGGACCTGAATGTCTGCACGGCGGCAGATATATTCGTAATAGGCTGATTCATCCGCATCCTGAAACCGGCCCCAACGGCTGATGTCATAGACAAGGATGACCTCAAAATCCGCCGCACCGGTTTCAACATCCTTGATGAGGCGCTGAAGCGCATCGCGCCCCTTGATGCTCAGCCCGCTTTTACCCGCGTCGGTGTAAGTGCGCACGATCTTCATGCCGTGGGTGGTGGCATAGACGCGTATCGCTTCGCCCTGGTTCTCGGTGGAGTATTTCTGATGCTCGGTCGACATGCGCACATATTCGGCGGCCCTGATCACAGGCCGGACCTCTGCGCGCATGTCTTCTTCCGATCCACGTAATTCTGTTGCCGCTGTCAAAATCGGTCCTTTCCAAAACCCTGGTGTTGTCAGGCCAAAGTACCGGAAGGTGCGGCTTGATTCGTACAGATCGTAGGAAATTGGCAATAAGGAGTCCATCCTATAAGTAGGAAAAAATACGATTATAATGAACCAAGTAGGACTGCATCCTTGTTTTTCAATTACTTACTCACAGGTTGCTCATGGGCGATAGTGGGGGTAATCTGAACGAAAAAGTGAATAATGTAGGAAGTCGGGCATGAAAAACCGCATTGCCGAATTGCGAAAGGCGCGTGGCCTGACCCTTCAGGCCCTGGCCGATCTGGTAGGGGCCAGCAACCAGCAGATCAGCCATCTGGAAAAAGGCCGACGGGGGTTGACCGTCGACTGGGTCGACCGGTTAGCGGATGCGCTCGACTGCCACCCCTTCGATCTTCTGGATGCCCCGCCGCAAGCCAAATCCGAACGCGAGCGCGCCTTACTGGAGTTGTTCCGCGGCATGTCGGACGAGCAGCAGGACGCGTTTTTCCAGGCAACTTCTGCGCTGGCGCAACCGGTGAGCCGGGAGGAAGGTGACGAGAAAAAACGGGCTTGATCATCCTCGAGTGCCATCGGTTCAGGTTGAAGTGTTTCGTTCGCCGCCATTTTTTCGAGCAGATATGTTTGAATTTAACCTTGCAAAGTTGGAATGAACATCCAATATTGCAAGGATGATTGAAAGAGAAAAGTATCACGAAGCCACAGAACTCCTGGACAGTTTTCCTGCTGTAGCCATCATTGGCCCGCGCCAGGTTGGCAAGACGACCCTTGCCCATGAGATCGCCAAAACTCGGCCTTCTGTCTATCTGGATCTGGAATCCGAGCGCGACCGCGTCAAGCTGAGCGACCCCGGATATTATCTGCGTCAGCACAGTGATAAATTGATCGTGCTGGACGAAATTCACAAAGTTCCGGAAATCTTTCAGGAAATGCGCGGGGTAATCGATGAAAACCGCCGCAAGGGGCGCAAGGCCGGGCAATTTCTGATCCTTGGATCAGCCGCAATAGACCTGCTGCGCCAATCTGGTGAAAGCCTTGCCGGGCGCATTTCTTACTGCGAAATGTTCCCGTTGAATATCCGTGAGGTTGGCCGGAGCCAGCAAGAACATCTTTGGTGGCGCGGCGGTTATCCCGACAGCTTTCTGGCAAAAAATAACCGCCTGAGCGATGTCTGGCGCCGCAATTTCATCCGCACGTATCTGGAACGTGATGTACCGGAATTTGGTCCGAGGGTTTCGGCTGAACGTCTTCGACGGTTCTGGACCATGCTGGCACACCTGCACGGCGGGCTACTGAATTCTGCAAATCTGGCGCGCAGTCTGGAAGTGGACAACAAAACCATCACCAACTACCTTGATTTGTTGGTGGATCTTCTGCTGGTCCGGCGTTTGCAACCATGGCATGCCAACGTCAAGAAACGGTTGGTGAAATCGCCAAAGGTCTATCTCCGCGACAGTGGGATATTGCACACATTGCTGCAGATACCCGATTTCGAGGCTTTACTGGGCAACCCGAAACTTGGTGATAGTTGGGAAGGGTTTGTAATCGAAAATATTGTTTCCGCCTTGCCTGTAGCTGTCCAGCCGTATTTCTACCGCACCTCCGCAGGGGCGGAAATTGATCTGGTATTGGATTTCGGCCAGGAAATCTGGGCTATAGAAATCAAGAAAACCACCGCACTGAAATTGTCCAAAGGGTTTCACCTTGCTTGCGAAGATTTGAAACCGGCGCGTAAATATGTCGTCTATGGCGGAGACGAGGCGTTTGGTTTGACCAAGGATATCACAGCCATCCCGCTGGCTGCGCTGATGGATGAAATCTCTGACTTGCAGAAGTAATAGCCACACCTTTGACCTTCTGGGCGCGTCAGTATGAGAAGTGCGTGACCTGCTGGAACGAACTCGACGACGGCGATATCGAAATCGCGATGATTTTGCACGATCGGATGCATCAGACCGACAGATTTCGTGAGGGTTTCGGGCCTTGACGCTCTGTTGATTTTAAACCCGCTCTGGCTCGCATCAATACCGAACTAAGAGAATGAAACCGCTCAGTTGGTAATCCCCCACACATCTTTGAACATCGATTTCACCAATCCGCGCCGCGACCCTCAACCGCTACGCCGCACTTGGCATACCCGAAACTGTTAACCTAGGATGAGTCCGCCAAGGGTAAGGGAAAGTCCGCACGCAGGACAATTTGTGCTACAAAACCGCATATGGCGTTCCACTTGGCAAATGTCGGAGGAGACAAAAATGAAGCTATTCAAGAAGGGCAGCAAAGGTTCTATAGTCGAAGCCATTCAGATTGCTCTGAAAAAAGTAGGTAAGTTAAAGATCAAGGTAGATGGAATTTTCGGACCGAAAACAGAAAAAGCGGTACGCGACTTTCAAACCGGGGCCAAACTGAAGCCCGATGGCATTATTGGGCCCAAATCATTCAAAGCGCTAAAGATGAAGCCGAAAGATTTGGCTGAGAAGGCTGATAAAGGGCCAAAACCGAAACCAATTTCGGTCTCCTACACGGTTCCAAAACTCAAGCAACCAACGTCAATGTCTTGCTGGGCTACCGCGATTGCGATGATGGTGTCCTGGAAAAAGCGCATAAGTATTGCACCAGAGACAATTGCCGATGTCCTCGGGTATACTAAAGAGTTTAAATCCAAAGGGATGCATCCCGAAGATACAAAGGTATTCAAGGCCTGGGGAATGAAGTGGGAACCGCCAATGTGCTATACGGTTCAGGGGTTCGCTGACTTGATGATTCGACATGGGCCTATGTGGGTCGCTGGCAACCCCAAAGCACCGCATGTGCGTGTTCTTATCGCGATGAAAGGTGACGGTACAGCGGATGGAACCAATTTCACAATCAATGATCCTGCCGGTGGTCGCAGCTACAAACAGTCATTCAAAAAAGTTATGGGAAACATGGAGGACCTTGGCGCGAGCGTGACTGAAATGAAGATGAAACGACCGGTGTATGTCGCCCATTTCTAAATCGTATCGTCGGTGTCCAGGTATTTATATCCGCTAGGTGTTTGATCCATGAATCCAAGACTTGATTTGTGCGACAAAGCCCCTCTTGGCCGCATGGAAAGAAGAACGGCAGGTGGAAAGGTGGGCCAAGCCGCCCAGAAATTCCGCGACGGGTGGCTTTGCCAAAGACAACACCCCTAAAACATGGCGCACCCGCGCTGAGGGTTTCAAGACTGACCGGCCCAAACCTACCTTGGCATACCGATGTCGTCGGGCGGTGTTTATTCGCCAACCCAGATCGGGTTTGACCATGCCCGTTTTCCCGCCCGGTCAATGACTGTGATGCGAATCCACGGCGAAGCGTCCAGTTTTTCCAGCGAAATATCTGACGTGGTCATCGCCTCGCCGTGCAGGGATGCCATCGGTGAACCGTGACCCTGAACAAGGATACTGGTGGCCGGACTGCAATCAACTTCGACGCGGGTTTTAGTGATGCGGATATCGCGAATGTCCGGGCCGGTGCTGGAATAATACGCACCCGCCTTCAGCGCCTCAAGAAGTGACTCGGGGGTGTTTTCGGTCGCTTTGACCTTAACCCATCCGCCAAAATAGTCGGAGGTGTTGAAATGTGCGTCATCAGTGGCGATCAGATTCAGGTGCCGGCCTTCGTTCAGCAGGTGTTCCAGTGTCAGAAAACCCTCGCCACGATCATTGTCGACAACGCAACCGTGGTTATAGACCTCGACCGCATGTGCGGCTGTGATGCTGCGGGCGTCGGTCATTGTCAGGCCGGACCAGTGTGGGTGGGCGATGGCCACAAATGCGCCTGCGTCGCGCGCCCGCTGGGCCAAATGTGACGCGGATTCCGACCCTTTTACCGGCCGGAAACTGGGCGCATCCGGCGGGGTGAAACAAGAGGGAAGCCCGACAGCCAAAAGATGCCACAAATGGCCATTTTCCATCGTCCCGGTATGCAGTTCCGCCCCCAGAATGGT
Source organism: Paracoccaceae bacterium (assembly GCA_030626365.1). Classification (GTDB taxonomy): domain Bacteria; phylum Pseudomonadota; class Alphaproteobacteria; order Rhodobacterales; family Rhodobacteraceae; genus NVQY01. The sequence goes on along the minus strand of DAOUPC010000027.1, from coordinate 9,548 downwards.
GGTGAAACCATCGCTTCGAAAACCCGTTGTGTCGACGATTGGATAATCGAACAGGCCAATGAAATGATCGGTCAGGGCGATGAAATCATAGCCTTCGACCCTATAGCGGCGGCACACTTCTTGTGGTTCCAGGCGACCATCCGAGCGGGTCGAATGGGTGTGCAGATTTCCGCGATAGAATTTACCGGGTGTGGTGAAAAATTTTGTGGGCATGATGAAAGGTCCATCTGGATTGCGGGTAGTCAGGACAGGTTGATTAGGGTCAGGACCCATTAATCCTGTACCACTGGCGCTGTTTTCCCGAAATATCAGTGGTTCGGCGCGCGCCGTCAATGGTGGCCCCATTTTCAAGCGCGCCGAGCCGCTGAGATGATGGGAAAACAGCGTCCTTTGGATTTGACGGATTTCCCCTCTGACTGCGTTGCAGGTCTTTGAAAATCAACCAGATTTACATGCGCCCTGCGCCTTGTCAGAGAAAAAATCTGTCAAACCAGTGGTGCAGGATTAGTGGGTCCTGACCCTGGGGTCAGCCCCGTTCGATCACCCCTGAAAGGCGGTCTCGGATATGGCCAGAAGGTCGCCGTAGATGGCCGGGGCCCCGACGATCACCCGCCCGCCATTGCGGATCATATCATCGGCGTTCTGGTCCTCGATCACGCCACCTGCCTCGGCGACCAGCAACTGACCGGCCAGACAATCCCACGCGTTCATGTAATCCTCGGAATATCCGATAAAGCGCCCCGCCGCGACATAGGCCAGCGATATCGCCCCCGAGGCATTGCGCACAAACAACCCGCCCCGGTCCACCAGTCCCGCGACCAGCCGTGCGATATTGCCCTTGCCAGAGCGGTTGGAAAACCCGACCCCGACAGAGCCCTGATCGATCCCGGCAGTGTCCGAGACCCTGATCGCCACGTCATTGCAAAAGGCACCATTGCCCGCATAGGCATGAAACGTTTCGTCATGAAGCGGGTCATGGATGACCCCGATAACCGTTTTTGACTGCCACACGCAGGCCAGAACCACGCACCACACCGGCAGGCCCGCAACGAAATTGGCGGTGCCGTCGATCGGGTCGATCACCCATGTGAACCCGGAGGTGCCCGCAACCGGCGCGTGTTCTTCCCCGACGATGCCATCATCGGGGAACAGGCGGGCCAGTTCTGCCCTGATCTGTACCTCTACTTCGCGGTCGGCCTGTGAAACCATATCCTGATGGCCCTTGGATTCGATGTTCAGGCTGTCCAGTTCCCGGAAATACGCCAGCGCCGTCTTGCCCGCCGCATCACAGATCGTGCGGGCACTTTGCGCCCGTGTGGTTATGGGGGTGCTTATGTCGGTGTTCATGGCTGGTTTCTTCCCGATAGCGTGCGTTAGATAATGTCTGATAACAGGACTTTTCGCCCTTCCTGTACCGATATCAGAGCGGCCTGTGCAATGGCCAGCGCAATCAGCCCGTCCTGCCCGGAGGGGACCGGCATGGGGGTGGGTGCGCCGCTGACAAAGGCGGTAAAGGCGCTGATTTCTGCCTCATAGGCGGCCTTGTAACGGTCCATGAAGAACCCGCCGAGGGGGGGTGTTGTGAACCCGTCAGCGGTGGCGATTTCCACGTTCGTTTCGCGCTGGTTCTGTGCGGATACCATGCCGGCCGACCCATGCACCTCGATCCGTTGATCATAGCCATAGCTTGCCCGGCGAGAGTTCGAGACAGAGCAAAGTTTGCCGCTGGCCGTGGTCAGGATGATGCTGGCGCTGTCGTAATCGCCCAAGGCCCCGATCGCGGGGTCAACCAGAACCGAAGCACTGGCCATGACGGTTTCCACCTCTTCGCCCAGCAAAAAGCGTGCCATGTCGAAATCATGGATCGTCATGTCGCGAAAGATGCCGCCGGATACGCGGATATATTCTGCCGGGGGGGGGCCGGGATCGCGCGATATGATGTTGACCAGTTCAACCGCGCCAATCGTTCCGGCATCAATCGCGCCCTTCAGGGCCAGAAACTGGGGATCGAACCGGCGGTTAAAGCCGACCATCAGCGGGGTGGCATGTGCGCCAACCACCGCCAGACAGGATTTGACCCGCGCAAGGTCCAGATCGATCGGTTTCTCGCAGAATATGGCCTTGCCCGCGCGGGCAAATGTTTCGATCAGTTCCGCGTGGGTGTTGGTTGGCGTACAGATCACAACGGCGTCGATATCGGGGGCGGACACGATGGCCTTGATGCTGCGCGTCTCAGCGCCAAAGCGGGTGCAGACCGCGCTGGCGGCGGCCCCGGACACATCCGCGACGGCCACAAGGTGCGCCTGTGGCGTGCGGGCAAGGGCCGCGGCATGCACCTGACCGATACGACCAGCCCCCAACAGCGCAAAACGGATTGTCATTTGATGCCCCTTTTCGGAATGCGCCTTTGCCGCGTGGCACAAATTCAGGTGGTTGTCTGGTAAATGGATTGCGGATGCGAATGGTGCCTGTCAAGTTCAAAGGCAGGCGCGGGGGGCCGGTTTGGCCCCTGTGCGGATTTTTAGGGGCACGCGTATGCTGGATGTTATCACCATTGGGCGCGCGTCGGTTGATCTGTATGGGGTGCAGGTTGGCGGGCGCTTGCAGGACATGGGGTCGTTCAACAAATACATTGGCGGCTCTCCTACCAACATCGCGGCGGGGGCGGCGCGTCTTGGCCTGAAATCGGCGCTGATCACCCGTGTCGGGGACGAAGACATGGGCCGCTTTATCCGGGCCCGGTTGCAGGCCGAGGGCGTTGATGTGACCGGCGTGATAACCGACCCTGACCGGCTAAGCGCGCTGGTTTTGCTGGGAATACGTGACAACCGGCAATTTCCGCTGATTTTCTATCGTGAAAACTGTGCCGATATGGCCTTGTGCGAAGACGATATTGACCCGGCCTTTATTGCCCGTGCGCGGTGTGTGACGGCCACCGGCACGCATCTGTCGCATCCTGCGGTCAGGGCCGCGACCCTCAAGGCGCTGCGACTGGCCCGTGAAAACGGCGCGCGCACGGCGCTTGATATCGACTTTCGCCCCAACCTTTGGGGGCTGTCGGGGCATGGGGACGGGGAAAACCGGTTCATCGCCTCTGGTGAGGTGTCGCAAAAGTTGCAATCGGTGCTTGGCCTGTTCGATCTGATCGTCGGCACCGAGGAAGAGTTTCACATCGCTGGTGCCAGCACCGATACCATCGCGGCGCTGCGTGCGGTGCGGGCCCTGACAGGTGCCACATTGGTGTGCAAACGCGGGCCAATGGGGGCGGTTCTGTTTGCTGGCGATATTCCCGACACGCTGGATCAGGGCCTTTCCGGTCCCGGTTTTCAGGTCGAGGTGTTCAACGTGCTTGGCGCGGGTGACGGGTTCATGAGCGGGCTGTTGAAGGGCTGGTTAAGCGATCAGGACTGGCTGACCAGCCTGACCTACGCCAATGCCTGTGGCGCGCTTGCGGTGTCACGTCACGGCTGTACCCCGGCCTATCCCAGCTGGGCGGAACTGCGGTATTTTCTGGATCGGGCGGGGCGAACGGGGGCACAGATGGGAGCACAGATGGGAACACTGCGCCATGATGCGGCGCTGGAACAGATCCACTGGGCGACCAACCGTCCGGGTGACTGGCCCGATCTGCGGGTATTTGCCTTTGATCACCGCCGTCAGTTGGAACAGATGGCCGATGCGGCCGGGGCGGCGCACAGCCGTATTGGCGATTTCAAGGCGCTGTGCCTGCGCGCCGCGCGGCAGGTGGCCAAAGACAACCCCGGATACGGCATCTTGTGCGACAGCCAGCATGGCCAGCAAACCCTGTTCGGCGCACAGGACAGCGGATTGTGGATCGCCCGCCCGGTCGAGTTGCCCGGTTCACGTCCGATCCGCCCCGAACCAGCGGTTGGGCCGGATTTTGCCGGGCTGGCCGAATGGCCGCGCAACCACGTGGTCAAGGCCTTGTGTTTCTATCACCCGGATGACGATGCGGCGCTGAAGGCGCAGCAGGAAGAGGTCATATCGCGCCTGTTTGCGGCGGCCCGGCGCAACAACCTGGAATTCCTGCTAGAGGTGATTGCGTCAAAGGCGGGCAGGGTGGATGACCACACCACCGCCAACATCATCCAGCGGTTTTATGACATCGCCATCTATCCCGACTGGTGGAAGCTGGAGCCACTGGAAAGTGACGCCGCCTGGGGCGCAACCTGTGCGGCAATCACGCGTAACGATCCGTATTGCCGGGGCATTGTCGTGCTGGGGCTGGATGCGCCGGGGGACCGGCTGGGGGCCAGCTTTGTCGTCGCGGCGCGCCAACCGCTGGTCAAGGGGTTCGCCGTTGGACGGACGATCTTTTCGGGGCCTGCAAAACGCTGGTTTGCCGGTGATCTGGATGATGGGGGGGCCCTGCGTGAAATGGTCACGAATTACGGCGATCTCTGTGCTATCTGGGATCAGGCAAGAAAGGTGAACACAAGATGAAAACCATCCGGCTTACCGCAGCGCAGGCGATGGTGCGCTATCTGTCAAATCAGATGAACGAAGAGGGGCAAAGGTTTCTGGCCGGGTGCTGGGCAATGTTTGGCCATGGTAATGTTGCCGGTATGGGCGAGGCACTGCATGGGGCGGGGGATGATTTTCCGACCTGGCGGGGGCACAATGAACAAAGCATGGCACATGCGGCCATAGCCTTTGCCAAGGCCAGCAACCGGACGCGGGCGATGCTGGTTACCGCCTCTATCGGGCCCGGCGCGCTGAACATGGTGACGGCTGCCGGGGTGGCGCATGTGAACCGCCTGCCGGTGTTGTTTGTGCCCGCAGATGTGTTCGCCAACCGTGCGCCAGACCCGGTGTTGCAACAGATCGAGAACTTTACGGATGGCACCGTTTCGGCCAACGATTGCTTTCGCCCCGTCAGCCGGTATTTCGACCGGATACTGCGCCCCGAGCACCTGCTGACCGCCTTGCCGCGCGCCATGGCCGTGCTAAGCGATCCGGCGGAATGTGGGCCGGTGACGCTGGCCTTTTGTCAGGACGTCCAGGCCGAGGCGTTTGACTGGCCGGAACGGTTTTTTGCCCCCAGGGTCTGGGCACGGCGGCGACCACGGCCGGACAAGGGGGAACTGGCGGCGGCGGTTCAGGCGCTGAAGGGGGCAAAGGCGCCGCTGATCATTGCCGGGGGGGGCGTGCATTATTCGCAGGCCACCGGCGCGTTACAGGATTTTGCCGAACGCCATGGCATTCCCGTGGCCGAAACCCAGGCCGGAAAATCCGCCCTGCGTGGCGATCATCCGCTTAACCTGGGCTCGGTCGGGGTGACCGGGTCGTCGGCGGCCAATGCGGTTGCCGGGGCGGCGGATCTGGTGATTGGGATAGGCACCCGGTTTCAGGACTTTACCACCGGCAGTCGGGCATTGTTCAGCAACCCGGACCGGCGCATCCTGTCGCTGAATATTGGCGCATATGACGGCTATAAGCACGGCGCGCTTGCGCTGGTGGCGGATGCCCGTGCCGGGTTAGAGGACCTTTCGACCGCTCTGGGCGCGCACCGGTTCACGCCGCCTGATCCGGGTCTCAAGGCCAGTTGGCTGGGGGCTGTCAGCGCCGCGACCGCCGCGCCGCACGGTAATGAGTTGCCCAGCGATGCGCAGGTGATCGGCGCGGTTCAGCGCAGCGTTGATGAAACGGCGATCATAGTCTGTGCCGCAGGTGGTTTGCCGGGCGAGCTGCATAAACTGTGGCAGGTGGGCCAGCCCGGCACCTATCATGCCGAATACGGATTTTCCTGCATGGGGTACGAGATCGCCGGCGGGGTGGGTGTCAAGATGGCGCATCCCGACCGCGATGTCGTGGTGATGATGGGCGACGGGTCTTATATGATGGCCAATTCGGAACTGGCGACATCGGTGATGCTGGGTCACAAGATCATCGTGGTCATTCTGGACAATCGCGGGTTCGGCTGTATCAACCGTTTGCAGATCAGCACCGGCGCGGCAAGTTTCAACAACCTGCTGGATACCGCGCGCCATGTCACGCCCTCGGCCATTGATTTTGCCGCACATGCCGCGTCGATGGGCGCGCTGGCCGAACATGTGGGAACGATTGGCGATCTTGAGGCGGCAATGGCGCGTGCACGCGCCGCATCCCGGTCCTGTGCCATCGTCATTGATACCGACCCGATGCTGTCCACCGGGGCCGGTGGCGCGTGGTGGGACGTGGCCATACCCGAGGTATCTGCCCGCCCCGAAGTCACCCGCGCCAACGAGGATTACCGCCGCAATCAACGCAACCAGCGCACAACAGACTGACAACGGAGCCCCCGGATGATCCTTTATGGCACCAACCCGATTGCCTGGTCCAATGATGATGACCAAAGCCTTGGCGCGGATATTTCGCTGCAACAATGCCTGCGCGAGGCAGGCGAAATCGGCTTTGACGGGATCGAAATGGGGCACAAGATGCCAACCGACCCTGCGGCCCTTGGCGCGGTTCTTGCACCGCACGGGTTGCAGTTCATTTCGGGCTGGCATTCGCTTAACCTGCTGGCGCGCCCGGTGGCGGACGAACAGGCGGCGATCGGGCCGCATCTGGATTTGCTGGCGGCGATGGGCTGTAAGGTCTGTATCGTTTGTGAAACCTCGAATGCCATCCACGGCGCGGATGACGTGGCGCTGAACGACAGCCCCGTTTTGCCGCCCGACCGCTGGGCCGAATTTGGCGCAGGTCTGGATGCCATTGCGGCCACCTGTGCGGCGCGGGGCATTACGCTGGTTTATCACCACCACATGGGCACCATTGTTGAAACCGGCCCCGAGATTGACGCGCTGATGGCCCACACTGGCGCGCAGGTCAAACTGTTGCTTGATACGGGGCATGCGTGGTTTGGCGGGGTTGATCCGGCTGATCTGGCGCATAAATACATGCACCGCGTTGCCCATATTCACGCCAAGAACGTGCGCGCGGATGTGGCCCGACAGGTGCAGGTCGAAAACCTGTCGTTTCTTGAGGGGGTGCGGCGTGGCGTGTTCACCGTGCCGGGCGACAGGGACGGTGCCGTTGATTTCGCGCCGGTTCTGAGGGCGGCTGCGGATCATGCCTATCGGGGTTGGCTGGTGATCGAGGCGGAACAGGACCCGGCCATCCGTGACCCGTTGAAATATCAGACCATGGGGTTGCAGGCCCTGAAACACATCGCGCAAAGCGTTGGATTGGACAAGGAAAACCCGGATGCCTGATTTATTGCGAAAACCCACCGGCTTGGCGGGCAAGGTGCATGATATTACCGCCAAAAGCGCCGGGTGGGGCTATGTCGGGTTTGGTCTTTATCGCCTGAAGGCGGGACAATCGGTGTCCGAGGTAACGCAGAAAAACGAGGTCATTCTGGTGCTGGTCGAAGGCAAGGCCCGGATCAGCGGCGCGGGAATGGATTTTGGCGAGATGGGCAACCGGATGTGTGTGTTCGAACGCACGCCGCCCGCTTGCGTTTATAGCCCCGATGCATCCGACGGGCAGGCCACGGCCACCACCGATTGCACCCTTGCGGTATGTCTGGCCCCGGGGCGGGGCGGGCATGCGGCGCAGGTAATCGGCCCCGGTGACATTGCGCTGGAAACGCGCGGCAAGGGTGCCAACACACGCTATATCCACAATATCGCCATGGAAAACCGCGATGTGGCCGACAGCCTGTTGGTGACCGAGGTGTTTACGCCGGCTGGCAACTGGTCGTCTTACCCGCCACACCGCCATGACGAAGATGATTTCCCCCGCATGACCTATCTTGAGGAAACCTATTACCACCGCCTGAATCCGGGGCAGGGGTTCGGGTTTCAGCGGGTGTTTACCGAAGACGGGGAACTGGATGAAACCATGACCGTATCAGACGGCGATGTGGTGCTGGTGCCCAGGGGGCATCACCCCTGCGGCGCGCCATACGGGTACGAGATGTATTACCTTAACGTCATGGCCGGCCCCCGGCGCAACTGGCGGTTCCAGAACCACCCCGATCACGATTGGATATTTCAGCGGGATCAGCAGGGGTAGGCGGGAACTATATCAGCGGTTGAATATGTGGCCGGTCCGGGGTCAACATTGGCCCAGTGTGTTCAACCAGTGTATTCAGCCAGTGTGTTCAAGTTGAAGGGGTATCGTGGAGATGGATTTTTCTGACATTGCGGCGATTGCGATTATCGCGCTCGAAGTTGTTGCCCTCTATTTTTCCTGGGGGGCAATTACGTCTGCGCGAACCTCGCAGGGGGCCATTGGCTGGGTGGTGTTTCTTGTGGCGGCCCCGTATCTTGGCGTGCCGCTGTACCTTTTTCTGGGCCACAACAAATACAAGAACTATGTGGTTGCCCGCCGTGACAGCGCCCAGGTGATCGAGGGAATTCGTGACTTTGCCAGCGATAACGCCCCGCAAAATCCGCCGGGGTTTGCGTCGCGTCCGCTGGAACTGATTGCGCAACTTCCGGTGGTTCGCGGTAATTCCATGACCTTGCTGGTCGATGGTCAGGCCACGTTTGACGCTATATTCGCGGCCATCAATGGCGCCAAAACCTATGTGCTTGTGCAATTTTATATCATAAATGACGACCGGCTTGGGCGCGCGTTGCAGGATTGCCTGATTGATGCGGCGGGTCGGGGCGTCACGGTTCGCGTCATGTTCGATGCCATCGGCAGTGCGAAATTACCCACGCCCTATTTGCAAAAGCTGCGCGATGCGGGGGTTCATGTGGTTGATCCCAGAAAGATACCCGGTCCCAAGACGCGGTTTCAGCTGAATTTTAGAAATCATCGCAAAACCGTGGTTGTGGACGGTGTGACCGGCTTTACCGGGGGGCTGAATGTTGGTGATGAATACATGGGCCGCGACCCGGAATTCGGGGACTGGCGTGACACCCATGTGCAGATTCAGGGGCCGGTTGTCAGCCAGTTGCAACTGATCTTTTCCGAGGATTGGCACTGGGCGACCGATGAAATCCTTATTGACCCGCTGAACTGGCAGGCCCCCCACGCAGCAGAGGACATGACCGCGCTGATCGTTCCGACCGGGCCCGGTGACGAAATGGAAACCGGGGCGTTTTTCTTTTTCTCGGCAATCGTGGCGGCCAAAAAACGGATCTGGATCGCGTCACCATATTTCATCCCCGATCAGGATATCCTGAGCGCGCTGAAACACGCCGCCATGCGTGGTGTCGATGTGCGTATTCTGGTGCCCGAGGTCATAGACCACAAAATTCCGTGGCTGGCCGCCTTTGCCTATTTTGACGAAATCCGCGCGGCGGGTGTGCAGGTCTGGCGGTATGATTGCGGGTTCATGCATCAAAAAGTGATTGTCGCAGACGATGATTTTGCCGCCATCGGCACGACAAACATGGACAACCGGTCCTTTCGTCTGAATTTTGAATCAATGGCGGTCTTTTTCGATCCCCGCGCGGCGCAGCAAACGGCGGATATGCTGGAGCAGGATTTTCAGCGGTCCTTTCTGCTGACCCGAACGCTGGCCGAACAGCCTGCCAAAATCCGTGTCGGCGCACAGATTGCACGGCTGTTCGCCCCGGTTTTGTGAC
>DAOUPC010000289.1 GCA_030626365.1 Paracoccaceae bacterium | reverse complement strand
ACCGTTTGATCCGCGCCTTATTCACCGTATTCCGGTGGCCGTGGCCAAGGCGGGTATGGATACCGGCGCCGCGCGGCGCCCGATTATCGACATGGAGGCCTATGAGGCGTCGTTGAAGTCGCGGATGGACCCGACGGCCAGCATTTTGCGGGGCTTGAATGCGCGGGCGCGCGCCGCGCAATCACGGATGATCTTTGCCGAGGGCGACGATCCGCGGGTTCTGCGGGCGGCGGTGATGTACCAGCGTTCCGGTTATGGGGACGCTGTGGTCGTGGGCCGTCAGGAAGAAGTTAAGGACAAGCTTGAGGCGGCCGGACTGGGCGACGCGGTGTCGGAAATTGAGGTGGTGAATGCCGCAAATACGCGACATTTGGGTGCCTATAAGGATTTCCTGTATCACCGGCTTCAGCGGCGCGGGTTCGACCAAAAGGACATTCACCGTCTTGCCGCGCGGGACCGGCATGTGTTTTCGGCCCTGATGCTGGCGCATGGGCACGGCGACGGGTTGGTTACCGGGGCGACGCGCAAATCGGCGCATGTGCTGGACCGGATCAATCACGTTTTTGACGCGGATGCCAAACACGGGGCCGTTGGGGTGACTGCGCTGCTGCACAAGGGGCGGATCGTGTTGATTGCCGACACTTTGGTGCATGAATGGCCCGACGAAGAGGATCTGGCCAACATCGCCGAAGGGGCGGCAAATGTGGCCCGCCATATGGGGCTGGAACCGCGCGTTGCCTTTGTCAGCTTTTCCACATTCGGGCATCCGGTGTCTGAACGGGCCGAAAAAATGCACCTTGCGCCGGTTGTGCTGGAAAAACGCGGCGTTGATTTCGAATACGAGGGCGAAATGACCGTTGATGTGGCGCTGAATGCACAGGCGCAGGCGGCGTATCCGTTCTCGCGTCTTACGGGGCCGGCGAATATTCTGGTGGTACCGGCACGCCATTCGGCCAGCATTTCGGTCAAGCTGATGCAGGAAATGGGCGATGCGACGGTTCTGGGTCCGATCCTGACCGGCGTAGACAAGCCGATTCAGATTTGTTCGTCAGCCTCGACGGCCAGTGATATTCTGAATATGGCTGTTCTTGCCTCTTGCGAGATTGGGCGCAAATAGACAAAGACCATCAGCCCCCGGCAAAGGGGGCTGCGTCCCCCCACAGTTGTTTGACCCGCGCATCCCGGCCACAGGCCTTGCGGTACCTTTTGTATGCTTCTGACTGACGTTTGGGGCCAAACCGGGTCAACACCAGCTTGGTTCCGGTGTGGTAATTCTGATGATAGGCCTCGGCGGGATAGAACCGGGTTGCGTTCAGGATTGGCGTTACGATTTGTTGGCCCAGATCGGATTGCGCCTGTGCCTTAACTTGGGTCGCAATCACCTTTTCCCCCGCGTTAGAGACAAATATTGCCGTGCGATAGCTGTCTCCGCGATCGCAGAACTGTCCACCCGCATCGGTAGGATCAACCGATCGCAGGAACATGGCCAGCAGGTTTGCACGGCTGACCCGCCCCGGATCAAAGGTGATTTGAACAGATTCGTAATGCCCGGTTCCGCCACGTGTGACCTGTTTATAGGTCGGATTATCCGTGCTGCCCCCGGTATATCCTGAAACGGCCCCGATCACGCCCGGCACTGTTTCAAAATCGGATTCGACACACCAGAAACACCCGCCTGCAACGGTCAGGGTTTCGGTTTCTGCGGCCTCTGCCGGGCAGACGCGCATCAGGGTGGCCAGTCCGATCAACACGACCAGTGCCATAGGTTTGAAATTATCTGCAAGCGTCATTGGCCAGTCTCCTTTGTCTATTGCAATGCTGCCTGTGGTTCGGCCCGACGGCAATATCCGGACATGCAATATCACGCGCAGGTGAAGGGAATTTACCGCTTGGCGCAATGGGCCGGGGTCACTAGCGTATGCGCAACCGGAGGCCCAAATGACCGATAAAATGACCACCCATCAGGCCCAGGAAGATGCGCGGAACGCAGATATCCTGATTTATGTGAATGGCCGTGTCGTACCGCGCGATCAGGCATCGGTCAGCGTGTTTGACAGCGGCTTTATGCTGGGCGATGGCATATGGGAGGGGTTGCGGCTTTATGATGGAACATGGGTGTTTCTGGATGAACACATGGACCGTCTGTTCGAGGCCGCCAAAGCGATTGACCTTGATATAGGGCTGGATCGAAAAGGTGTGGTTTCCGCCTTGTTAGACACACAAAATGCCAATGATCTGCACACAGATGCCCACGCACGGTTGATGATTACGCGCGGGGTAAAGGCGCGCCCGTTTCAGCATCCGTCACTTAGCCGGTCCGGGCCAACAATGGTCATCATCATGGAGCATTCGAAACCAAAATTGCCGCGCCCCATCCGGTTGGCCACGGTTCCCCATATTCGCGGGTTACCGATGACCCAGGACCCGAAACTGAATTCCCATTCCAAACTGAACTGTATTCTGGCCTGTATTGCCGCCGAAAAGGCGGGCGCGGACGAGGCGCTGATGCTGGATCTGCATGGGTTTGTGAACACCACCAACGCCTGTAACTTTTTCATTGTGCGCAAGGGTGCGGTTTGGACCTCGACCGGGGATTACTGCATGAACGGCATCACCCGTCAAAAGGTGATCGATCTGTGCCGGGCAGATGGCATCCCGATTTTTGAACGCAACTTTAGCCTGGTTGATACCTATGGTGCAGACGAGTCATTTTTGACCGGTACATTCGGTGCGCAAACCCCGGTAAGCGAGATTGACGGACGCCAGATTGGCACCGGACAAATTGGGCCGGTGACCGAACGGATACGGGCGTTATATAAGGCTCTGATAAAGGGGAAATGCGCATAATGCGGATCGCCATGT
>DAOUPC010000009.1 GCA_030626365.1 Paracoccaceae bacterium | reverse complement strand
CTGGTGGCATCGCTGGCGGTGACCGCGCCCACCGGCGTCAGGCCAAACCGGACCTCGAAATACTGATACGCATCGTGAAACGTGACATAGGGGCGGCCCTGCATCGGCCTTAACATTGCCGCAAGATCGGATTGCAACTGGGCCAGTTCTGCCTGTGCTGCAACCGCGTTGGCGCGATACTGATCGCCATTGGCCGGGTCGATAGCCGCCAGTGCGCCGGCAATTTCACCCAGCCATACCATCGCGTTTTCCGGGTCAAGCCATGCGTGCGGGTCGAAACCGGAAAGGTGGTCATGGTCATGGTCGTCTTTCTGCGTGCCCGGTTCCGGACGATACGCCAGCAGATGCGTGCCCGGCACCCCAAGCAACCCCAGCACGCGTGCATCAGACGCAAGCGTCGCAAGCGGCCTGGCCAGCCAGGGGGCCAGTTCAGGCCCGACCCAGATCACCAGATCCGCACCCTGTAACGCGCGGGCCTGTGACGGGCGCAACGAAACCCCGTGCGGCGACGCCCCCGAGGTCACGATCAGGTCGGGCACCCCAAGCCCCTGCATCACCATCGACACCAGCGAATGCACCGGGGCGATATCGGTTGCCACCTTTGGCACATCGCCCCGTACCGGCGCGGCGGCGGCCATCAACAAAGGCACCAGCAGCACCAGACAAAAGCGGAAAGGCATCATGGCAGATAATTCCGGATCACGTGAAAGAAAAAGACAGGAGGATTGATATATGCGATGTTATAACATATCAATCCACAAACGCACAATTCAGGCCCGCCTTCATGACCAGTATCGGATTTTCCAGCCACGATCACACGGCCTGTATCAACGATGCCCTTTCTCAGGCCGAGGCGCGCTGCCTTGCACAAAAGCTGCAATTTACCCCGGTGCGCCGGCGGGTGCTGGAAATCCTGCTGGAAAAGCACCGCGCGCTTGGGGCGTATGAAATCCTTGATGTGCTGGCCGCCGACGGTCTGGGTTCGCAACCGCCGGTGGTTTACCGGGCGCTGGATTTTCTGGTCGGGCATGGGCTGGCGCACCGGATCGAACGGATGAATGCCTATACCGCCTGCACCCACCCGGCGCAGGACCACGTGCCTGCCTTTCTGATCTGCCGCACCTGCAAGGCGGTGGCCGAAACGGAAACCGAACTGTCCCAAGGTCGCCTTGGCACCGCCGCCAAAGCCGCCGGGTTTGCCATTGAACGCATCGTGGTCGAGGCCGAAGGCCTGTGCCCCGGCTGTGCGACGGCCACCAGATGAACGCATCCGGTTCCGACTCTGGCCCCAACTTTGGCCCCAACAACAATTCAAACCCGCCGGTCATTGCCGCGCATGACCTTAGTATCCGGTTGGGCGGGCAAACGGTGCTGCGGGGCGTGAATGTCAAAATTGCACGCGGTGAAATCGTCACCATCGTCGGCCCCAACGGGTCTGGCAAATCCAGCTTTCTGCGGGCGCTGATCGGTGCCCTTCCGCTGGCGTCCGGCCATATCGAAAAGGCCCCCGATCTGCGCATTGGTTACGTCCCGCAAAAACTGGCGATTAACGCCGCGCTGCCAATGACCGTCCGCCGGTTTCTGGGCCTGCCGCGCCGGATCAGCGCGCGCCGTGCAACCGAGGCCCTGGACCGCGCCGGGGCACCGGGCCTGCCCAACCGCCAGATGGCCGACCTGTCCGGCGGCCAGTTCCAGCGTGTTCTGCTGGCACGTGCCCTGCTGGACCAGCCACAACTGCTTTTGCTGGACGAGGCCACCCAGGGGCTGGATCAGCCCGGTTCCGCCAGCTTTTACCGCCAGATCGAAGAGGTGCGTCAGGATATCGGCTGTGCGGTGGTCATGGTCAGCCACGACCTGCATGTGGTGATGGCCGCCAGTGACCGGGTTTTGTGCCTGAACGGGCATATCTGCTGTGAAGGATCACCCGAAATCGTCGCAGGTGCGCCGGAATACCGCGCGCTGTTCGGGTCTGGCACCAAGGGGGCGCTGGCGCTTTACCGGCACGAACACAGCCATTCGCATGATCACAGTCATGATCATGGCCACGATCACGACCATGACCATGACCAGAAGGAACGGCCATGATGCTGGATGATTTCGCAATCCGCGCGGGTCTTGCGGGCCTTGGCGTTGCGCTGGCCGCGGCCCCGTTGGGCTGTTTCGTGGTTTGGCGGCGCATGGCCTATTTCGGAGAGGCAACCGCCCATGCGGCGATCCTGGGGGTGGCGCTGGCGCTGGCATTTTCGCTGCCCATACTGCCGGCGGTTCTGGTTGCCGCACTGGTGATGGCCAGCGCGGTTTCCGCCCTGACCGGGCGTGGCTATGCGATGGATACGGTGCTGGGGGTGATGGCACATACCGCGCTGGCCGCCGGGTTGGTGGCGGTGGCCCTTTTGGGTGACATCCGGCTGGACCTGATGGGGTATCTGTTCGGCGATATTCTGGCGGTGGGAAAGGGTGATCTGGGGTGATCTGGGTAGGGGCCGGGCTGGTTCTGGCCCTTACGGTGTGGCGCTGGGATGCCCTGCTTATTTCGACCCTAAGTCCTGATCTGGCACGGGCCAGTGGCATTGACCCGCGCCGCGAAGAGTTTGGCCTGACGCTGGCGCTGGCGGTGGTTGTTGCCGTGGCGATCAAGGTGGTCGGGGTGCTGTTGATTGCCGCCCTGCTGGTCATTCCGGCCGCCGCCGCCCGGCCCCTGACCCGCACCCCCGAGGCGATGGCGCTGGTTGCCGCCCTGCTGGGCGGGACCGCGGCGATTGGCGGGCTTTGGGCGGCGTTCATGCTGGATACGCCAACCGGGCCCAGCATGGTCTGTGTCGCTGCGATATTGTTCGGACTGACCACGCTGATCGGCGCATTTCGCTAGGGTCGGGACGTGGTGCCGGGCGAAACGCGCCTATTTCACGGTATTTTGTGCCGCTGGCGGGGGGCCGTACAGGTTATCGCCCGCCTCGCTTGGCCTTGCCAGCCACCAAACGACAATCAGCGGCGAAACCGCCAGCACCAACAGCGCACATATCAGCACAACCATCCCCACCCCTGCGGCGGCCTCCTGAAACGTGCCGGGTGAAAACGGGCCGAACCCCGCCAGAAAGCCCAGAAAGGTGGTGATCCCCAGCATCACAATCAGCGGATAAAGCAGATAGACGCCACTACGCCCCGAATCGTGCATCCGCCGCCACCCGGCGGCAAAAAGCGGCAGCGCGGTAAGCATCCCGAAAAGCCCCCCCCAGTGGTCCGTTGCTTTGCACAGTCACGCCATCAGCCCGGACAGTGACCTGCCCCCCGAACAGGGCCGTATCAACCACGCCCAGCACAAACAAACCCAGCATGATAAACAGGACAAAGTTCCAGTATTCCGGCCGTGATGCACGCCCGGAGAAACCCGCATATTTGCGCAGGCATTTTTTGATCGCTGCAAGAAAACCCATGATTACCCCGTATTATACTACAATTATGCGGCCGTTTTCGCCGCTGGTCTTAACCCCAGAATTGCCCGTGCCTGTGTGACACTGGCCACCGGGCGTTCGTGTTGGTGACATATTTCGACCGCGCGCCGGACCAATGCGGCGTTGGACGGGGCCAGCGTGGCGCGGTCCAGTCGCATGTTGTCCTCAAGCCCGGTACGCACATGCCCCCCGGCGGCCACCGCCCATTTGTTCAGCTCGATCTGGTTCGCGCCAATCCCTGCGGCACACCACGGCGCGCCCGGAAACAGGCGGGCAACTGTCTGAACATAAAAATCGAACACTTCGCGGTCAGCCGGCATTGCGTTCTTTACGCCCATCACGAACTGGACATAAGGCACATCCCTGATCCGGCCCTCCCGGTGCATCTGGGCGGCCATGAAAATGTGGCTAAGATCAAAGGCTTCGACCTCTGGTTTGACATCGTTGGCGCGCATTTCGCTGGCCAGCCAGTCCACCAGATCGGGCGAATTTTCATAGACGCGGGTGGGAAAGTTGTTCGAGCCAACCGACAGGCTGGCCATATCCGGGCGCAGGCCCAGCATGCCACCGCGTGCCTTTCCCGCGCCGGACCGCCCACCTGTCGATAGCTGGATGATCATGCCCGGACAGTGCTTTTCCAGCCCCTCTTTGAGGCGGGCAAACTTTTCCGGGTCGGAACTGGGGGTCTGATCGTCGTTGCGCACATGCGCATGGCAGATTGCCGCGCCTGCCTCGAACGCCTCTTGCGTGCTTTCAACCTGTTCGCTCACGGTAATCGGCACCGCCGGATTGTCAGCCTTGGTCGGCACGGAACCGGTGATCGCGACGCAGATGATGCAGGGGTCGGACATAGTTGGGCACCTTTGGTTATTGTTCCTGAGTTTCCCGGAACGGTTAGCAGAAAACCGGGACCACAAACAATATTATGTCTGCCTTATGTCCGTCGTGCCGCAAAAAATGACCTGAGCAACGCGCGGGACTCTGCCTCGGATATTCCGTCGTAAACCTGTGGGGCATGATGCGCCTGAGGGTGCGAAAATACCCTTGCCCCATGCGCCACACCGCCGGATTTTGGATCGGCTGCGCCGTAATACAGCCGGGCAATCCGGGTCGCGGCAATGGCCGCCGCGCACATCGCGCAGGGTTCCAGCGTGACATACAGGTCATACCCCACCAGCCGTTCGGACCCGGCATCGGCGCAAGCCGCCCGGATCGCCAGAATCTCGGCATGGGCCGACGGGTCGCTTAGTTCGCGCGTGCGGTTGCCAGCCAGCGCCACAACCCGGCCATCGGGGGCAACAATCACCGCGCCAACCGGCACTTCGCCCCTTTCAGAGGCGGCGTATGCCTGTTCAAGTGCCTGATTCATATAGGATTTGAATACCATGCCCCACCCTGCCCTGCATCTGTACCTTTCGCAAGCCGACAGAATGGGTTAAGGGCCAAGGCATGAATACACCCACCCCCCCCGGCGATCGGATCGCCAAGGTTCTGGCCCGCGCCGGCGTTGCCTCGCGGCGCGAGGCAGAGCGGATGATCGAAGCTGGTCGCATCAGTGTCAACGGGCACAAGATCGACAGCCCGGCCCTGAATGTGACCGACAGCGACAAAATCTCTGTCGATGGCAAACCGATGCAGGAACCAGAACCCGCGCGCCTGTGGCTTTATCACAAGCCATCCGGTCTGGTGACCACGACCCGCGACGAAAAGGGCCGTGCGACGATATTTGATGGCCTGCCCGATGACATGCCGCGCGTGATGAGCGTTGGACGCCTTGACCTGAATTCCGAGGGGCTTTTGCTGTTGACCAATGACGGCGGGATCAAACGCCAGTTGGAACTGCCCAGCACCGGCTGGCTGCGCAAATATCGTGTGCGGATAAACGGACGCCCCAAAGAAGAGGACTTTGCCCCGTTGCAGCGTGGAATGGTTGTCGACGGCGAGCGGTTCCAGAAAATGGACGTCACCGTGGACCGCCAGCAGGGTGCGAACGCCTGGCTGACCATCGGGTTGCGCGAAGGCAAGAACCGCGAAATCCGCCGCGCGATCGAGGATGTCGGCTTTAGCGTGAACCGGCTGATCCGTATTTCTTACGGGCCATTTCAGCTGGGCACCCTGAAACCCGGCGCGGTCGAGGAACTGCGCCGCCGTGTGGTCCGCGACCAACTGGGCCTGGATCACGCAGCGGTTGGCGCGGCCGATGATCAAAGCGGCACGGCAAAACCCAAACGCCCCGCCCGCCCGCAACGCAAACGCCCGCCAAATCGCGGCAAAACCTGACCCACGACCCTGCGAATGGCGCAAGGTTGCGTGGCTTCCCCCTAGCAAGGCAGCCAGCCATGGCTTAGGTTTCGAAGGAACCACAATGCCCGAGGGTCTGATATGTCCGGAACCGCCTTGCAAAAACTGGCTTATGTCGCGCTGATCGTGCTGATGTTCGGCATCTGTATCGGCTGGCTGGGGGAGCTTTAGGGTATGGCCAAGAAATTTGGGGGCGAATTCAGCCCCGGCACGCCGGATCAGGGCGCATCCCGTGATACGCCGCCCCGGAACCCGTTCGATGGGGCCCATGCCGATCCGGTGGGTATACGGGCGAACCTTTTGTTTGCGCCGGCCATTCTGCTGGTGTTCTTTTCGCTAAATGACGGCGCAATCGGGCTGGGTCTGGGGCTGATCGGGGCCGCGTTGCTGACCCTTGCCGCGTGGCTGTTGCGCGAAGGACTGCGCGCCGAGGCGGCGTATAATGCCCGCAAGGTGGCCCACCGCCCGGCCTTTCCACGCAAGATGGCGGCCAGCCTTTTAACCGGGTTGGGCATTGGCGTTGCCGCCTTTAAGGTCGAACTGGGGGGGGGCGCCCTTTTGGGCGAAGCGGGCATTCTGGCCCCGCTGCTGTATGGCGGCATCGCGTTGATCCTGCATGGCGTGGCCTTTGGGCTGGACCCGCTGAAAGACAAGGGCATGGAAGGCATCGACACGTTCCAGCAAAACCGCGTGGCCCGCGCCGTAAACGAGGCAGAAACCCACCTTGGTGCCATGACCGACGCCGTCAAACGCGCCGGTGACCGGCAGGTCGAGGCGCGCGTGGAGCAGTTTCAGGCCACCGCACGCGACCTGTTTCGCACCGTCCAAGAAGACCCGCGCGACCTGACGGCGGCGCGCAAATATCTGACCGTTTATCTACAGGGTGCGCGCGATGCGACGGTTCTGTTTGCCGATATCTATGCCCGCGGCCATGATAGCCAGGCGCGCACCGATTACCTTGCGCTGCTGGATGATCTGGAACAGAATTTTGCCGCCCGCACGGCCAGGATGCTGCTGGATGACCGGGCTGATCTGACCATCGAAATCGACGTGCTGCGCGAAAGGTTGCAGCGCGAAGGCGTCCGCTAAACTGACCCCCATTATTGTAACGAGGAACCTGATATGTCCGACACAATCCGCCAAAAGGCCGAAAGCACCAAGACCGAAGTAGAAGAAACCGCTGCTGTGGTGCTGCAAGAACCAAATGCCGACATTATACCGCTTGCGACCGCTGACGCGCCCGTAGGTAAGGAAATTCGCCGGCGGATGGACGAAATCGACATGGGTGACACCAATTCGATCGTTTCATTCGGGTCCGGTGCCCAGGCCGAATTGCAGGTGATCAGTCAGGCGATGCTGGCGGATGTTCGCAACAAGGATGTCGGCCCGGCGGGCGATTCTTTGCGCGATATCGTCACCACGATCCGGGGTTTTTCAATCAGCGAACTGGATGTGCGGCGCAAACAAAGCTGGTGGGAACGCCTGTTGGGCAAGGCCGCGCCCTTTGCCCAGTTCACCGCGCGTTTCGAAGATGTTCAGGGCCAGATCGACAGGATCACCGATAACCTGCTGGGCCACGAACACACCCTGCTGAAGGACATCAAGTCGCTGGATATTCTGTATGACAAGACATTGCAGTTTTATGACGAACTGGCCCTGTATATTGCCGCGGGCGAGGAAAAGCTGTCGGTTCTGGATGCCACAGACATCCCCGCCAAAGAGGCCGCCATCGCGGCGGCGGACGAGGCAGATCAGGTGATGGCCGCACAGGAATTGCGCGACCTGCGCGCCGCGCGTGACGATCTGGAACGCCGGGTGCATGACCTGAAACTGACGCGTCAGGTGACGATGCAATCGCTGCCATCAATCCGGCTGGTTCAGGAAAACGACAAGTCGCTGGTCACCAAAATCAACTCGACGCTGGTCAATACCGTGCCGCTTTGGGAAACCCAGCTGGCGCAGGCGGTAACCATCCAGCGCAGCGCCGAGGCCGCCGCCGCCGTGCGCAATGCCAATGACCTGACCAATGAACTGCTGACCTCGAACGCCGCCAACCTGCGCGACAGCAACAAGCTGATCCGCCAGGAGATGGAGCGCGGGGTGTTTGACATCGAAGCCGTCAAACAGGCCAACGCCGACCTGATCGGCACCATTCAGGACAGCCTGTCGATCGCCGACGAAGGCAAGGCACGTCGCGCCGCCGCCGAGGGCGAGTTGAAAAAGATGGAGGCCGAACTGCGCGACACACTGGCCGCCGCCAAGGCGCGCAAGGACGGGGTGGGTGACACCGCCGGCGGCGCGGTTCCGGAATAGGGGCACACTGGTGGGGCACGGGGGGAAATTCTTTCGGATGATGCGTGGCCTTGTGCCTGCCCTGTGTGCGGTGCTGGCGCTGGTGGGCTGCGACGGGTTTGACACGCCCGCCCCTTCGGGCCTTCAGTCAGGCGCGACTGCCCCCGCCCCGGTCGCACGATCGGCCAAAAGTCAGGGTCTGGCGCGATACTATAGCGCGCTCCAAAGTGACCTGCTGACACGCGGGTTGCTGCGCACCGATGGCGGTGGGCCGGATACGGCGTTCAGCCCGGATGATCTGGCCCGGAATTTCGAAACCATCGCCTTTTACGACGAATATTCACGCGGCACCGCCACCCCCCAGGGGCGCCCCGGCCCCAGTGGCCAGCTTAGCCGGTGGAACAGCCCGGTGCGCATCAGCACCGAATTCGGGGCCAGCGTATCACTGGAACAGCGCAAAAAGGATCAGGCCAGCATATCGGGATATGCCACCCGGCTGGCCCGGATCACCAGACATCCGATCAGTACGACACGCAGCAACGGCAATTTCCACGTCTTTGTCGCCGGAGAGGATGACAGTGCCTTTGTTCAGCAACGCCTGAAGCAACTGGTGCCCAACATCAGCCAGGCCGAACTGAGCCTGTTCGCCAACCTGCCCCGGTCCTATTACTGTCTGGTGGTGGCGGTATCGGATGCGCGCGCGACCGATACCTATACCCGCGCCGTGGCGCTGATCCGGGCGGAACATCCCGATCTGGTGCGGCTAAGCTGTATCCACGAAGAAATCGCCCAAGGGCTGGGCCTGCCCAATGACAGCCCCGCCGCGCGCCCGTCGATCTTTAACGATGACGACGAATTTGCGTTGCTTACCACACATGACGAACTTTTGCTGCGTATGCTGTATGATCCACGCCTGAAACCCGGCATGACGGCCGATCAGGCCCGCCCGGTGGTACGGATCATTGCCCGCGATCTGATGGGGCAGGCGTTGTGATACGCGGCCCCCGAATTTATTCAAGTATTGACTGAAAGGACCAACTAATGGGTATTTTTGATTTTCTGACTGGTGAATTCATCGATGTCATCCACTGGGTGGACGACACCCGTGACACGATGGTCTGGCGGTTCCAGCGCGAAGGCCACGAGATCAAGTACGGGGCCAAGCTGACGGTTCGCGAAGGGCAGGCAGGGGTGTTCGTGCACGAAGGTCAGCTGGCGGATGTGTTCACCCCCGGCCTTTACATGCTGGAAACCAACAACATGCCGATCATGACGACCCTGCAACATTGGGATCATGGTTTCCAAAGCCCGTTCAAATCCGAGATATATTTCGTCAACACAACCCGGTTTAACAATCTGAAGTGGGGCACCAAGAACCCGATCATCTGCCGCGACCCGGAATTTGGCCCGGTGCGTATCCGCGCCTATGGCACCTATTCGGTACGCGTCACCGACCCGGCCAGATTTCTGACCGAAATCGTCGGCACGGATGGCGAATTCACCATGGACGAAATCAGCTTTCAGGTGCGCAACATCATCGTCCAGGAATTTTCGCGCGTGGTGGCCAGTTCTGGTATTCCGGTGCTGGATATGGCGGCCAACACCGCCGATCTGGGCAAACTACTGGTGGCTGAAATCGCCCCCACTCTGGAAGGCTATGGGCTGAGCATTCCTGAGCTTTATATCGAGAACATATCCCTTCCCCCGGCGGTCGAGGCGGTTCTGGACAAACGCACCTCGATCGGGCTGGCCGGGGATTTGGGCAAGTTCACCCAGTTCTCTGCCGCCGAAGCGATGAGCGCGGCGGCCACCAACCCGGCAGGCGGCGGTATGGCTGCCGGAATGGGCGCAGGCATGGGGCTGGCAATGGCGCAACAAATGACCCGGCCCGGCCCGTGGGGCGTGGCGGCGCCCACACAGGCAGCACCTGTCGTGGCCCCCCCGCCACCACCACCACCGGTCGAGCGGGTCTGGCACATCGCCGAAAACGGGGCCACCAAGGGGCCGTTTTCGCGCGCCGCGCTGGGGCGCATGGCCAACGAGGGCGGGCTTGGGCGTAAAACGCTTGTCTGGGCCGCGGGTCAGGATGGCTGGATTGCCGCCGGGGACATACAGGAACTGGCACAGTTGTTCACCATCCTGCCCCCTCCGCCCCCACCGGGGGTCTGAGGGCGCCAAGTAGAAACATCCGTTATGAAAGCGGGCGGGGTGGGCGCGCCGGGCGGTTGTTTTGGGTAATGACCCCGGCAACCTCGTCCGGGTCACAGATCAGCGCCGCGCCGTCATCATCATCATCAATCAGCCCTTCCACAAGGGCGCGCGCCGCACGCATGTCCAGCACATCATAAAGGGCACCATCAACCAGTGGTGTTTCGGCCAGGATATTGCGTGTGCGTGGGCAAAAGGCCAGCATTCCGCCATCGACATAGATAATTTCGTCATTGGCAAAGGCCAGCAATGTAACGTCTAGCCGATCCACCGGCGATGCCGAGCGGATACCTCTTAGACCCTTAAGCGCCCGCGCGGACACGATCGCAAACGGATCACCCAATGCATCCATCACCGCATCGCTTTCCACCAGTATCCCCTGATCCGGCATCAACCACATATCCTTGCGATTGTTCAGCGCCCCTTCGGGCACCAGAACCGGGCATTGCGCCGACGAAAGAACATGTTCCGGCGCAAGCCGGGTTTCACGCTGAATATCCACGACTGTCTGCATACCGTGATCGAATGTCAGGACCTTGTCGCCAACGCCCAGGGTCTCTACTGCGCACCAACCCAGATTTGAGGCCACATGGGTTCCGCCGACAAAACCGCTTTGCCCGGTGATCAACAAGCCATCCGTACTGGGGCCGGTTCGATCAGCACGCACGCTGATGGGCGCATTAGTGTCTTTCCAACCAAACATGGCATCGCCCTTCGCGTGCGCGTGATCTGTCCTGAACCCGGGGGGAGAAACCGGTTCAGGACCTGCCCGTTCATTCAGCGCGATTCGCATGCCGGGCATAAGGTGAAAATATGGCGCAATACCGGCATTACCCGGGTAAACTGCGGACAATGCCCGTAGGAATCCAGCCATTAACCCTGAGTTTGAGACAAAATCAGTGGGTCAGCCGAATGAATAGCCGAACCGGGCAATATCCACGCCACAGCTTGTGCCCAGTGCCTCGGCGGTTTGGTCGGTATAATAGCTGCGGTAATCGGCCGCCCTTTGCGAGGTGTTCAAGACCGGCAAAGTCAGTGCAAACCCCAGGTGTTCCATCAGGGGTGCCGCATCATCGGCAAAGTGTTCGATGCGGATATAGGCGCTGCATTGTTCGTCCCCGTTGGCCCGGCGCATGTAATGCGCAGCCGGGGTCTGGTGGAACGATCCAAGGGTTTGGGGGTGTGCAACGAACCCGGCGAAATCCGTGCGTTGCGCCAGCCTGACCGCCGGGTGATCAAAGCTTTGATCCCGCAGCCAGTGATAATAGCTGACCGCCCGGTCCCAGGGGTTGCGCACCAGCGTAAAGGCAAACAACCCGTCCAGCACCGGCCCCGGCACCAGCCCGTCAATGTCCGACAGGGTCGAATGTTTCCAAAGCTGCCCTTTGGTTCTGACATCCTGCACGCGGTGGCGACGTTTGCGCGCCTTGGGCGTATCGCCCAGCATGATGTCGTCCTTCATCGCCCGCCCCTCAAGCGTCAGCGCAAGAGAGGTGCCGCCGGTTTTAGGGATATGCACAAAGACGTAATTACGGCCAGTCGACAGGATCATGTGGTGCACGCTAGCCTATTTGGATCGAAGCGCAATGATACCGCCAGCGACAGCAATCAGGGCGACCCCAACGATCTGCCAGTAAGTGACCTGTTGGCCAAAGGCCACCCAGGCGAACAATGGTCCGAAGATCATGACAGAGTATTCAAAGACCGACACATAGGACGGCTCTCCCAACTGGTAGGCCCTGATGATCAGGAACACCCCCGCAACCGACCCCACCGCCTGTAACACCACCCAGGGAAATGATTGCCACATCGGCCAGATCCAGCCACGGCTGACAAAACCCGCCGGGCCGGCCACCGTATCAACGGGAAACAGGCCCAGCACGACCAGCCCCGCAATCCCGGCCAGGCCAAGGCCCACCAGACTGCCCAAAAGCATCGAAACCGTGCTTTCACCGGCGCACAGGCTGCGGGTGGAAATCGCCCCCAGCGCATAAAAGAACCCACCCGCCACCGGGATCAGGACACGAATGTCAAAATCACTCGGGTCAGGTTGCAGCACGAACAGGGTGCCGGCGAAACCAACGGCAACGGCCAGTATGCGCCACGGGCCAATCCGCTGACGCAGGGCCAGCGCACTGATCAGCAGGATGAATATAGGAGAGGTGAACAACCCGGCCAACGCCTGGGCAATCGACATCAGCGCCAGGGCGCTGAAATAAAACAGCATGGCCGCCGTTATCAGCGCACTGCGCACCACCACGGCCCACAGACGCCGGGGCCGCAACCGCCCCAACCCCAGCCACGACAGGCCAACCGCCAGCGGGACCGTGATCAGCGCCCGGATGAAATGGAACTGCCACAGGCCAATCTCGGCCGCCAGGCGCGTAACGAAATTGTCGATCACCCCGATGATCGCCATGGCACAGACCATCGTCACGGCGGCCTTCAATGGATGAGTTTGCGTATTCATGCGTTTTTCATTAACACCAATGCGTTGCCCTATCTTTTCTTATTGCGACACAAGGCGGAATAATCGGGAGAAACCCAATGGGATGGATGGCAGATGAAACAGGTCTGGACAAGACCGCTGCAAACTATGTGCCCCTGACCCCATTGTCGCATCTGCGCCGGGCCGCCATCGTCTTTGCCGGGGACGAGGCAGTGGTTTACGGCAGCCACCGGAAAACCTATGGCGAATACCACGAACGCTGTACCCGGCTTGCCAGTGCGCTGGCCGCAATGGGGGTAAAGCCCGGCGATGTGGTGGCCACGATAATCCCCAACCTTCCGGCCCAGGCCGAGGCAAATTTCGGCGTGCCCGCCTGTGGCGCGGTGCTGAACACCATCAACACAAGGCTGGATGTGGGCACGGTCGCCTATATCTTTGATCACGGCGGCGCGCGTGTGGTTCTGGTAGACACGCAATTTCTGGAACTGGCCGAAGCCGCGCGCGACCAGATGCCCGGCGATGGGCCACAGATAATCGAGGTGCCGGACCCGGATGCCGGATATCCGGCCAGTGGCCGCCATCAGCAATACGAAAACCTGCTGGCCGGGGGCGACCCGGATTTTGAATGGATCATGCCGCAGGATGAATGGGAGAGCCTTGCGCTCAACTATACCTCGGGCACCACGGGGCGGCCCAAGGGCGTGGTTTATCACCATCGCGGGGCCTATCTGATGACCATGGGCACGGTGGTCAGTTGGCGCATGGTTCTGCGCCCGAAATACCTGACGATCGTGCCGCTGTTTCACTGCAACGGCTGGAACCACACCTGGATGATGCCGCTGATCGGCGGCACCCTGATTTGTTGCCGCGACATCACCGCCCCGGCGATCTATGACGCGATTGCCAACGAAGGGGCCAGCCATTTTGGCGCGGCCCCCATTGTGCTGAACATGATCGTCAATGCGCCCGAATCCGAACGCCAGCCGTTCGCCCACACGGTCGAGGTGTTTACCGCCGGTGCCCCACCTGCCCCCGCCACATTGGCCAAGATCGAGGCACTGGGGTTCAACGTGACCCATGTTTACGGGCTGACCGAAACCTTCGGCCATGTCACCGAATGCCTGTGGAACGATGCAAAATGGGACGGTCTGGATCAGGGCGACCGCGCGGTGGTCAAGTCCCGCCAGGGCATCGCCATGCCGATGATGGAGGACATCACCGTGATGGATACCAACATGGTCCAGACCCCGATGAACGGCACAGATCAGGGTGAAATCATGGTGCGGGGCAATTCGGTGATGAAAGGATATCTGCGCAACCCCGGTGCCACGGTCGAAGCCTTTGAGGGGGGGTATTTTCATTCCGGCGACATCGCCGTGCAGCACCCTGATGGCTATATCCAGATCACCGACCGGGCCAAGGACATCATCATTTCCGGTGGCGAGAACATCAGTTCGGTCGAGGTAGAGGGCGTGCTGATGGGCCACCCGGATGTGTTACTGGCCGCCGTGGTTGCGGCCCCGGATGACAAATGGGGCGAGGTGCCCTGCGCCTTTGTCGAATTGAAAAAAGAGGCCACGGTTGACGCCGCCGGACTGATCGCCTTTGCGCGTGAAACGCTGGCCGCGTTCAAGGCCCCGAAACGGGTGGTGTTTCAGGAGTTGCCCAAGACTTCGACCGGGAAAATCCAGAAATACGAACTGCGCACAGTGGCAAAAGGGCTTTGATCCGCACCATTCTGGCAGGTGCGCCCTTTTTCCTTGCCATACGCCATATATTCTTGTACTTGAATGTAAAAGTCGCGCGGATACTGGCGCGCTGTATCGAAAGGGATATACCATGACTGTAAACAGTGCCGTAATGGCGATGGCCGGAGCCTTTGTATTGGTGTCGGTTCTGCTGAGCATTTATGTTTCACAATACTGGCTGGCAATGACCTTGTTTGTCGGGGCAAATATGTTTCAATCGGCCTTTACAGGCTTTTGCCCGGCGGCATCCATCTTTCGCCGTCTTGGCCTGAAAACCACCTGCGACAGCTGATCCCACGGCAATAGCGCAGGGTGTGAAGACGCCCTGCCCATATCCTTTTGCGGCAAAGCTGTTTGCCGCAAGGGATTTTCCTGTGCTAGGGTGATGGAAAACAAGGCACGGGCAGCCCAGCTAAATGACGGCGCTAAAGCAATATGAACGGCTCGAGGCGACCGGCCTGTGGCGGGCATCGCCGGATGATCAGCGCCGCGAGGTCCGTGTATCGATTGGCGAGGCAACGCTGACCATCACGGGGGCCAACAACACGGCGCTGACCCATTGGTCCCTGGCGGCGGTCAGGCGGATCAATCCCGGTCAAAGGCCGGCAATCTACAACCCCGATGGCGACCCCGGAGAAACCCTGGAACTGGACGAGGGCGAAGCGTCGATGATCGACGCGATAGAAACCCTGCGTCAGGCGATTGACCGCGCCCAGCCACGCCCCGGCCGGTTGCGCCTGATTTCGGTGCTGGGCACGATTGCCGCGGTGCTGGCGCTGCTGGTGTTCTGGCTGCCCGGCGCGCTAACCCGCCACACGGTCAGCGTGGTGCCCGAGGTCAAGCGGCAAGCGATTGGCCAGGCACTTTTGGGGCGGATCGAGCGGGTCACAGGCCCGGCCTGTGCCACCCCCAAAACCACCCCCGTTCTGGCGCGCCTGGCCAGTCGGACCGGCGTGCGCCAACTGGCCGTCATGCGTGCAGGTGTCCGCGACAGCCTGCATTTGCCCGGCGGTATTGTCGTGCTGAACAAGGCCGTGATCGAGGATTATGATGACCCGGCAGTCGCCGCTGGCTATGTCCTGTCCGAACGCGCCCGCGCAATTGCCTTTGATCCCCTGGCCGACCTTTTGTCCCGCGCCGGGCCTGTCGCCGCATTCCGGCTTTTGACCACCGGAAACCTGACGCCGGGCAATCTGGATTTTTATGCCGAACAGGTGCTGGCGGCCCCCCGCCCCACCCTGCCGGACGACGAAACCCTAAGCGTTTTTGCCCAGGCAGCCATTGCATCGACGCCCTATGCCTATGCCCGTGACATCACCGGAGAAACGGTGCTGGGCCTGATCGAGGCGGACCCGATGGCGGGGCGTTCTCTGGAACCGGTGCTGCCGGATCGCGACTGGGTATTGTTGCAGAATATCTGTGGCGGTTAGCGCCTGACTGGGCTGGTCCGCCTGACCTATTTACTAAGCCGCGCGCGCCGGAACCCGGCCCCCCGGACCTGTCCAAGTGCCGTTCTGGCCTGCGCCTTTGTGGCAAATGGGCCAGCCAGAACAACCTTTTTACCGCTGGATTTGATCACCCCAAGATGCATCGGCAAACCGGCACGGGCCAGCGATTGGGCAGCCGCGCGGGCCTCGGCCTCGGCCGAATAGATCGCCACACGAACATAGATGCGCCGGCCAGATGATGCCGCCGGTGGTGCCACAGGTGCAGACCGCGTTGATAGCCGGGTTACCACGGTCTGCGGGTCCTGCGCCGGCGCGGTCCCACGGGCCACAGTCACAACCCTTGCCCGGGTCGGAACATTCACCAGCGTCCGGGGGACTGTATTGCTCCAGATCTGGTTGCTCTGGGCATCGCCCTGCGCGGTCCTGACCCCCCTGTTCAGGTTCAGACGGTTATCACCCCAATCCACCAACTTGTATCCAGAGGGGACATTGACGACCCCCCGCACCTGAGCAGGGCGCAAGGTGCGTTCAGCCCGGTGGGGGTTCAGCCGGCCATCATCCCAGACGGCTTTATACCCCGCAGGAACAGAGACGTTCGTGGTATTCTGGCGTTTATCATGAACATGGCGCGGCACCACACGGGTGTCGGACGGCACGCTGGTGACAGCCGAGTGTTTCTCGCCGCGCGCATAGGTTACCGGTGCTTCGGTCTGCGGGCCGCAGCGTACCTTGAAACGCCCGCCCCGCTTGTTGATAAATTGCTGGCTGAAGGCAGAGGCATTGGAACAGCCGCCCGCAGGTGTTGTGGGTGCGGCCCGTGTTGGTGTCGGTGTTGGTGTCGGCGTTGCGGCCTTGCGGCCTTGGGGCGCGGAAACCACCGTCGCGACAGGTGCCGGCGAGGGTGCGGCGGCCGGTGCTTTGGCAACAGGCGCTGATGTGGTTTTGGGGCGGGCCGGTGCCTTTTTGGCGGACCCGATCACGGTTGGCACAGGCCCTGGCGATGGCTTGCGCTGTGCAGACGTGACACGCGGCGTCCGGGCCGGTGCGGTAGGGGGGGTGACGGCGGCGGCAGGGACTGGCCGTGCCTTTACCGATGCCGCAGAGGGCGTGGCCGGTGCAGGCGTGGCCGTGATGATAACCGGGGCACGCGCGGCCTTTGGCGCGGGGGTCGGTTGCGAGTTGGCCACAGCCGAGGGTTTATATCCACATACCTGTTTGCGACTGCGCGACACCCTTGGCACCCAGGTGACATTGCCGTCAATGCCAGCCCGGATGTAGATACATCCGCGGCTGTCCACGTATTGGTTGCCCTTGTAAGAGGCTGGCGGAAATTCGGCCGGGGGCGCGGAATTACGCAAGGTTTGTGCGCTCAGTGCACTTAACGTGACCGACCCCAACATAATCCCAACTGCAATAACCCTTGTTAGTTTCATCATTGCCCCCACAAGATGTGGACAATAATGCCGCAAAACCCAAACCGAGTAAAGCGCGCTATTTGGGTTTATTTGGTGCCAAACATGCGGTCCCCGGCGTCACCCAAGCCGGGCATGATATACCCTTTTTCGTTCAGCCCCCGATCCAGTGCCGCCGTAACGATTGGCACATCTGGGTGGGCCTCTTGCATGCGCGCCACGCCCTCTGGTGCGGCCAGAAGGCACAAAAACCGGATGTTTTTAGCGCCCGCATTTTTCAGCAGATCAATCGCCGCCACGGATGAATTACCGGTGGCCAGCATCGGGTCCACGGCAATCACCAGGCGGTCCTCCAGCTTTTCGGGAACCTTGAAATAATACTGCACCGGTTTCAGGGTCTCTTCGTCACGATAAAGGCCGACAAACCCGACCCGCGCCAGCGGGATCAGTTCCAGCACCCCATCCAGCATCCCGTTACCGGCCCGCAAAATCGACACCAGCGCCAGCTTTCTGCCTGCCAGTGTCGGGGCCTCCATCGGCTCCATCGGGGTGACGATGGGTTTGGTGGTCATCGGCATTTCACGGGTGATTTCATAGGCCAGCAACTGGGTGATCTCGTGCAACAACTGGCGAAACACAGCCGTGGGCGTGTCACGTTCGCGCATCAGGCTCAGCTTGTGCTGAACCAGTGGGTGATCGACGATTGTCAGATGTTGAGACATGGCAGGGCTCTCCAAAATGGTGATGGTGGCAGGTTGCATTCCCTTTTGGGTCAGACTCGCGCCCACCGCAACCCGGCAACCTCAGAAAATGCGCTGCCCCGGCCCCTGCGCAGGTACGCCAAGATGCGCGGCGATGGATGCGGCAACGTCAACGAACCCCATCTGCCCCAGCGCCCCGGCCCCTTTGCCCGCCACCAGCACCGGCACCCGTTCGCGGGTGTGGTCGGTACCGGGCCAACTGGGGTCGTTGCCGTGATCTGCGCTTAGGACCATGATGTCACCTGCCCGCAACCGGGCAAGAACCGGGCCAAGGGCCGCATCGAACCATTCCAGCGCACGGGCATAGCCGGAAATGTCCCGGCGATGGCCATAAAGGCTGTCGAATTCGACAAAGTTGGCAAATGTCAGGCTGCCGTCCACGGCGCTATCCACCAGATCGGACAGATGCCCCATTAGCACCTGATCGGGGCCTTTGCGGACCTCATCAATCCCTTGCATCGAGAAAATATCACCAATCTTACCAATGCCATAGACATGCCGGCCCGCATCCTGCACCCAATTGCTCAGCACCGGCGCGGGCGGGGCAATGGCATAATCACGCCGGTTGCCGGTACGGGTGAACCCAGCCTTGGCATCGCCCAGAAAAGGCCGGGCAATCACCCGCCCCACCTTTAACGCGTGCAGGCGCGGGGCCAGATCGGCACAAAGGCGCAGCAACCGATCAAGGCCAAAGGTTTCTTCATGCGCTGCGATCTGGAACACCGAATCGGCCGAGGTATAACAAATCGGCCAGCCCGTGCGCATATGTTCGCCCCCCAGTTCGGCAATAATTTGGGTGCCAGAGGCATGGCAATTGCCCAGAATTCCATCCGTTCCGCCGGCCTGTGCCGCAGCATCGGCCAGTTCAGGTGGAAAGGCCGGGCAGGTATCGGGAAAATAATGCCAGTCCCACGGAACCGGCACCCCGGCCAGTTCCCAATGCCCCGATGGCGTGTCCTTGCCTTGCGAAACTTCGGTCGCGGCCCCCCACATGCCCTGCGGTGTTGCATCCAGCCCCGGCACAGGGTCCCCCGAAGCCAGGCGCGCCGCAGCGCCCAGCCCCAAAGCATCCAGATTGGGCAGGTGCAGCGCACCACTGCGCCCCTCTTCGGCGCGACCATCGGCGCAGGCCTGTGCGATATGGGCCAGCGTATTGGCCCCGGTATCAGGCAATGTGGCGTTGAAAAAACGATCCGCATCGGGGGCACCGCCAATGCCGAGCGAATCCATGACCACCAGAAATGCGCGTGCCATCAGCCAACCCTTTCATGAATAAGATCCGGCACCCCGGCGGGCGCATCACCGATTACAATCGCCCGGCGCACGGTTTGTTCGGCGGCGCGTGCTGCGTCTTCGCGCCCGGCGTGGATTACCGCCAGTGGCTGACCACGCGCAACCCGGTCCCCCAGACGCACCAACCCGGACAGGCCCACCGCCGGGTCGATCACATCGCTTTCCACCTGCCGCCCGCCGCCCAGCGCCACAACCGCCAGCCCCAGCGCCTCGCCATTCATCGCCGTGACATAGCCATCGCAAGAGGCCGGAACCTCGCGGATCACGTTGGCCTCGGGCAAGAGCCGCGCCCAGTTATCGACAAAGTTCACAGGTCCGCCCTGCGCGGCGACCATCCGGGCGAACCGTTCGGCCACACGCCCGTCATTCAGCGCCGCAACGATCTGATCCGCGCCTTGCTGGGCATCGCCCGCCAGCCCCGCATCGACCAGAACCACCCCGCCCAGCGCCGCACTTAGGGCAACCAATGGCCCTGTATCCTGGCCCGCAACCTGACCTGTCAGCACCTTCATGATCTCGGCCACCTCCAGCGCATTGCCCAATGCCGGCACCAGTGGCTGGTTCATGTCCGAAATGATCGCCGTGGTCCGGCACCCGGCGGCATTGGCCGTTTCGGTCAATGCGGTGGCCAGCGCGCGGGCCTCGGCAGGGGTTTTCATGAACGCACCACTACCCACCTTGACGTCCAGCACCAGGGCATCCGGGCTGGCGGCCAGCTTTTTCGACAGGATCGACGCGGTGATCAGATCAAGGCTCTCGACTGTCGCGGTCACATCACGGATTGCAT
>DAOUPC010000144.1 GCA_030626365.1 Paracoccaceae bacterium | reverse complement strand
TCAACGGTCATTCCCGGTTTCTCGGGTGTATCCGACAGCCACCAGGTCGCGTGCCATCTGGCCACACAAAACAAGAATGGGGGGGCCGCATCATGAACGATAAACCACTTATGTCCGTGCGTGATCTGGCGGTTCATTATCCCCTACGCGGTGGCAAGCTGTTTGGCCCGAAACCCGTGGTACGCGCCGTTGAAGGCGTCAACATCGACATCGAAAAAGGCAGCTTTTTCGGGCTGGTGGGCGAAAGCGGGTCGGGCAAAACAACACTGGGGCGCGCCCTGTTGCGCGCCGCCCCCATTACCCGTGGGTCGATCAATTACGATGATGGCGAGGCGCAGTATGACCTGCCATCCCTGAACGATGCCCAACTGAAAGATTACCGCAAACGCGCCCAGCTTATCTTTCAGGACCCTTACGCCGCCCTTAGCCCGCGCATGACGGTACGCGACATCATCGCCGAACCGCTTGAGGTGATGGGCCTGACCAAATCACGCGAAGAAACCGACGCACGCGTGCGCGAAATCGCCACCAAGTGCCGGTTGAACCTGGAACATCTGCGCCGTTTCCCACACGCCTTTTCCGGCGGGCAGCGCCAGCGGATTTCCATTGCCCGCGCGCTGGTGTCGGGTCCGCAATTCATTGTCGCGGATGAATCCGTGGCCGCGCTGGATGTGTCCATTCAGGCCGATGTTCTGAACCTGCTGAAGGACATTCAGCAGGATATGGGGCTGACATTCCTGTTCATCAGCCATGACCTGTCGGTGGTCGCGCATGTCTGCGACTACGTGGCGGTGATGTATCTGGGCCGCCTTGTGGAAACCGCACCAACGCGCGAATTGTTCGCCGCCCCGCGCCACCCCTATACCAAGGCCCTGATGTCGGCGATCCCGTCACTGGACCCGGATGACCGTGGCAAAGCGCAAAAGCTTGAGGGCGAAATCCCCTCGCCCACCAACCCGCCACCGGGGTGCAAGTTCCAGACACGATGCCCTTATGCCATCGATATCTGCCGCAAGGACGAACCAAAGCTGGAACAATCAGGCGCAGACCACGATGTTGCCTGCCACCGCTGGAAGGAACTGATGCAAGATCACGCGCTGGAGGGGGCCTGATTTAGCGGCCCGGTCAAGCCCGCTCAGGCCACGTCCTGTTCGATGCCGCTGAACCACTTTTCCAGGGCCACGGGGTCGGCTGTCAGGCGTTGGCCCATGCCTTGGGTGAACTCGATGAACGCATCATGGTTCAGCGTGTTGACCCCGGCCAGAACCGGAATGCCACGCGACAGCGCCTCGCCTATCACCGGGCGAAACCCACGGCCTTCGGCCTCGTGTTTGCCAAATTTGTTGACCACCAGAAGCTGTGGATCACCGTCAAAACCATCCGAAACCAGCGCCACCGCCTGTTCCAGCGCCGAAGGATTCAACCGGCACCCGCGTGATCCAGTGCCCAGAGATTGCGAAATGCGGATCGTCTGGCCATCAGGCAGCACCTGCACATCCATATCACACAGCGTGCTATCGCTGCATTCGGTGTTGGTTTGCGCCACCCCGATCAGGCGGTTTCCCCGCCCGATCAACAGGCGTGAAAATTCGCTTAGCAGGCGGTCAATCGTGCCGCGCGTTTCGGTCATTACATAGGCCAGGTGCATTCCTGTCATGTCCTTTTCTTGTCTTGTCGGGCCGACATTTTCCACCAACCCCTAGGTATCATCTTCAATTCATTTCTGCCACGTCAGGGCAATGGCGACACCCCTATAACCGGCGCATGCAGGCCCAGCAGGGTTCCAAACACCCCTGCCGCAACCAAAGCAGGCCACAACCCGGGCCACAAACCACCTATCCCGCGCACAGACAGGCACGCGGTGTTCTTTGCCAACACCGGCCACTCGGCCCCCAACAGACGCTGTTTGCGCCGGTCTATCAGACGCATGCTCAGCACCGGGAACAGGACAAACAGGGTGAACAATATGACATGCGCCAGATCACCATTGGCCAGCAGATGCGCCAGCGCCCAAAGGATCATCGCCAATAACAGCGGATGGCGCGTCAGCGCCAGAACGCCGGGGCGATCCGGGTCAAACGGCCCTTTTCCCATGCCACCAAAGGACAGCGGGTTTGCCATGCTTAACCCCAGCACCGCCAGCAAACAGACCAGCGGCATAACAATCACTGGCCCCCAGCGCAGCACCTCATGGGGGGGGATAACCGCAAGGTACGGCGCACGCCCGGCGGCCACGATCAGCCAGATCAACAGGCCAAGCGACACCACCGAATAGCCCAGAATATAGCCACGCAAACCAAACCGGCCCACCAGCCAGGGCCGCACGGGCGGGCGCACCGGGATCACATGGCTGATCAGAAACAGCGTCAGCGCCGCACTGAATTCAAACCAGCCGGTCATGCGCGGCCGGGTCGCGGGCGCGGCGTTACAAGGCTGGGCCCGATCCGCAGTACAAACAGCGCAAATCCGGCCATCCACAGCCCCGCCGAAAGGTCGATCCAGACAGGGTTTTGACCGGCAAATTCAGCCACCACACGGGACAGTGCGGCGGCGAATATCAATGCCAGCCCAAGTTCAAGTTTCCGGTCGGTTTTCAGGGCCTGCCCGGTATGGCCCAGGCTGGCGCGGATCATCACCGACAAGGTCATGCCACCAACGGCACCAATCCCCAGCAGGTGCAGCGCCGCAACCTGCGCAACCAGACTGTTGGTGCCCGCCCCCACCGCCATCAGCGCCAGCCCGGCAGGGATCATCGCATAGGACACATGCAGCACGAACAGCAGTGGATCAGGGCGCGTGGCCAGACCCGCCCAACGCGTCATGCGCACCCCGTGCAGCACCGCAATCAGCCCCAGCGCCAGCGCGCTTGGCAAACTGGTCGGCAGCACAACCCAAAGGATCAGCCCCACCAGCGAAGACAAAAGAACAATCCCGTCAAAGCGGCCAAAGGTAACCGGGCGCTGTTCTGCCCCGTTTTTAAGCAGCCAGTTACGGGTAAAGGCCGGAACAATCCGCCCGCCGATCAGCATCACCAGGAACACCAGCGCCGCCAGCCCCAGCCGGATACCATATTCAGACGCCCCAAAACGCATTGCCTCAAAGTGGAATATCCCGTTGGCCAGCGCAAACGTCACAATCGGCCCCAGCACCATCAGGTTGCGCCAGTTTCGCGCGGCAATAAGTTCACGCGCCATAACGGCCGCAACGACCGGCAGATAGGCAAAATCCAGCACGACCATCACCGCCACTGGCATCGACGTCATCATCGCCAGACGCCCGGCCACCCACAACAGCCACAGCGCCGCCAGCCCCCGCCCCGACAGGGGTTTGCGCCCGGTCCAGTTGGGAAGCGCCGTCAAAAGAAAACCGCTCAGAACTGCCGGGCCATAGCCAAACAGCATCTCGTGCATATGCCAAAGGGTCATCCCATACCCCGGCGCAATCAGGCTGACATCGCGCAGCGCCAGCAACCACAGCGCAATCGCCAGCATGGCAAACACCGACGCCCCAAGGAAAAATGGCCGAAACCCCAGCGACATGAACGCCGCAAGGCTTGCCCCCTGCCTGTCGGATTGCTGTTTAGCGGTGCTCATTCCATGATCCTTAGCTTTTCCATCAGATTAAATACATATTCAAAAACAGGTATCGCGTATTTGCGCCAGATCAAGTGGCCCCACAGGATTAAACCACACCAGGACCACCCCGACCGGGGTGAAAACATGGCCCGATAGCACGTTAGGGTCAGGACCCAGTAATCCTGCACCACTGGCGCTATTTTCCCGAAATATCAGTGGTTTGGCGTGCGCCGTCAATGGTGGCCCTATTTTCAAGCGTGCCGAACCGCTGAGATGAAGGGGAAACAACGTCCTTCGGATTTGGCGGATTTTCCCTCTGACTGCGTTGCAGGTCTTTGAAAATAAACCAGATTTACATGCGCCCTGCGCCTTGTCAGAGAAAAAATCTGTCAAACTAGTGGTGCAGGATTACTGGGTCCTGACCCTAAGCGAAACGCAACAGTTGGCAGGACACAAAAACCCATTATAGTTGAAACACATAATAGGCAAAATTACCTTCAGGGAGGGCACATGGCACGCCAGATATTTTCTTTTCAGGGCATGCTGCCCGTTTTGACAGCGGGTTTCCTTGCTGTGGGTCTGACCGGGGCCACAGCCGAAACCATTGACTGGAAAACCGTCGGTGGCTGGGACATCTCATTTTATCCCAGTTCAGAAGGCTGCCAGGCCTTTGCCCTGTTCGAAGAGGACACCGCGTTTTTCATCGGGTTTGACAATACCGGGGATATTCTGGCGCTGGATGTGACATTGCTGGACGCACGCTGGAGTTCGATCGAGGACGGTAAAGAATATTCGGTCACGCTGAATTTTGGCAATGAAACGCCTTGGACGCTGGAAATGGACGGGGTCAAGACGGACGACTATCCGGGCCTGAACATCATGATCGACGCCGGGTCGGACGAGGCGGATTTGTTCATCAAAGAGTTCCAGCGCGAAACCCGTATGGAATGGTCTTTCGGGGGCAACCGTCTGGGCCGCTATACCTTGCGCGGATCACGCCGGGCCTTTGACGAGGTCATCACCTGCCAGCGGTCTTATTTCGAGGCGCTGCAATCGCAATCAGACCCGTTTGCCAAATCAGGTTCCGGCAAAAAGGACCCGTTTGCCGATTAGGTCCAAGCCCGATCTGACAGGATAAACCTGATCGGATTCGGGTATTACCCCACCCGTCAAACCCCCAGATGGCCCGCCAGGATCGTCGGGTCGTCGCGCAAGACACTGGCATCCAGTGTCTCAAGGTTGCGACCGTTCTCGATGAACGATACCCGGTCCGCGACCGACAGCACCGCATCAATGCGCTGTTCCACCAGTATGATCGCCACGCCGCGATCACGCATGACCACGATCACCTGGCGGATGGCCTCGATCATTGATGGCTGAAGCCCCTCGGTCGGTTCGTCCAGCAGCAAAACCTTGGGTTCAAGACACAAGGCGCGTGCCGTCGCCAGCATCTGCTGTTCGCCCCCCGAAAGGGTCTGGGCGCGCTGGTGATAGCGTTCGCGCAGACGCGGGAACAGTTCCAGCACCCCCTCCAGCACATCAGGGCCAGACCCGCGCGCCATCAGCCCGATCTCAATATTCTGGGCCACGGTCAGTTCGCCAAACAGTCGCCTGCCCTGCGGAATATACCCGATCCCCGCCCGTGGGACGTGGTGCGCGGCCAGGGTGCTGATGGTTTGCCCGTCCAGAACAACCGCCCCCGACATCAGCGGCAACAGCCCCATGATCGCCTTCATGGTCGTGGTTTTGCCCGCGCCATTGCGGCCCAGCAGGCACAGGATTTCACCCGCCTGCACGTGCAACGACAGATCGCGCAGCACCTGCGCCTTGCCATAGGCCACGTTCAAAGATTGCAGTTTCAACATTACCCGGTCCCCAGATAGGCGGCCTGCACGAGCTGGTTGGCATGAATTTCCGCCGGGGTGCCCTCGGCCAGTATCTGGCCGAAATTCAGCACCGTGACCTGATCCGCCAGTTCCATTACCACGCTCATGTTATGTTCGATCAAAAGGACGGTGGCGGTTTTCGCCAGATCACGCACCAGCGCCTTGAAGTCCGTCACTTCGGCTTCGGCCAACCCCTGGGTCGGTTCATCCAGAATCAGCAGGCGGGGTTGTTGCGCCAGCCCCATGGCGATTTCCAAAAGGCGCTGGTGGCCATAACTCAGGTCACCCGCGTTCTGATCGGCGCGATCAAAAAGGCCGACCTTTTCCAGCGCGTCACGCACCACCCCGGCGACCTTTGCATCGCTGAACCGGCGCCGCGCGGCAAGGGCGACGTTTTCATCGACGCTCAGATTGGCGAACACCGATGTGACCTGAAATGTATAGGCGATACCAAGGTTGATGCGTTTATGCGCCGGCAGGTTCGATATGTCCTGCCCGTCAAACATCACCGTCCCCGCCGTGGGGGCAATCCGCCCGCACAGCAGCCCCACAAGGGTGGTCTTGCCCGCCCCGTTGGGACCGATCAGTGCCCGTATCTGCCCCTTTGGCAGGTTCAGATCGACGCCCTGAACCGCCTTGAGGCCCGCAAAGCTTTTGGATAATCCGCGCGTTGACAGGATCGTCATGGCAACCACCGCCAGACCCGTGCGCGCAACTCTCCGGCCAGACCCTGCGGCGCATAAAGCGTCAGCAACACCAGAACCACCCCGGCAATCAGCATATAGGCCGAGGTCACCCCACTGGACAGATCAATCAGGTAGAACATGAACAAGGTGCCCACCAGCGGCCCCAGAACCGTCCCCGCCCCGCCAAGCAGTACCCAAAGCAGCGGAAAGATCGAATATTGCACCGTGGCAAAGCTGGCCCCTACATAGCCGAACAACAGGCCATAGGATGCCCCCGCCAGCGCAGACATACTGCCCGACAGGATCACCGCCACCAATTTGCGCGAGAACACGTCATAGCCCAGCATCCGCGCGCGTTCCTCGTTTTCACGAATAGCGATCAGCGTCTTGCCAAACGGGGCCTGCACCAGTTTCAGGGTAAATATTAGGCATACAGAAAACAGCACCCACGCCGCGAAATAACGGTTGGTCGCATCCGACAGGTCAATCCCCCACAGGATGCGTTCACTCTGCTGGATGACAAACCCTTCGTCACCCCGTGTGAAGGCCCCGAAATACAGGATCGTCAGATACCCGGCCTGCGCAAACATCAGCGTGACAATCATGAACGCCACCCCCGCCGTGCGCAGCGCCAGAAACCCAACCGCCGCCGACACGATAACCCCGACCACCAGACCGGAAATCAGCGCCGGTGCGGGCGAAAATTCGAACAGATGCACGGACATCCCCATGCCATACATC
Source organism: Paracoccaceae bacterium (assembly GCA_030626365.1). Lineage (GTDB taxonomy): Bacteria > Pseudomonadota > Alphaproteobacteria > Rhodobacterales > Rhodobacteraceae > NVQY01. The sequence goes on along the minus strand of DAOUPC010000144.1, from coordinate 319 downwards.
CCCGCCGCAAAGAACAGCGCATGACCAAGACTAAGCAGCCCGGTATAGCCAAACAGAATGTTGAACCCGATGGCATAGCTGGCCAGCACCATGATCCGTGCCAGATTGCCATGATGATAGGCCGGCAGGATGAATTGCAGCCCGAACAGCAGCGCCAGAATGCCAAAATGCAACAGCGCGGTTTTCCGCAGATCGCTCACGTGCTTTTCACCCCGAACAGGCCTTGCGGGCGGAACACCAGAACCAGTGCCACCAGCAAAGTGGCCAGAATCTTGGCCAGCGTGGGCGAAAAGAACACCGATATGATGCCATCGCTAAG
>DAOUPC010000256.1 GCA_030626365.1 Paracoccaceae bacterium | reverse complement strand
TGTTCTTCTTGTGCAAATACCAGCATTTCAAGGAACGCCGCCCGGTCCCCGCCCGAGGCCGTGACCGAGGCATCGCCGCGTGTCTGGTCAACCACTAGAACATAACCCGGTTCCGGCACGGGGGTGGCCGGATCAAAACCGCTGTATTTGCTCAGCTGGGATTCATGCAGGCGCGTGATGGCATCGCGGGCGCGATCCAGCAGTGCGGTATCATCCAGCGGGGCGGTGGTCAGAAGCTGTTCAAGGTCGCTGGGGGGGGTGGCATCGAAATGCACGCCCGAGGAATCCAGAAACAGGCCCACGGGCGGCTCGCCCATGCGCCCCGGATGCAACGAACGCAAAAGGGCATCTTCAACCCGCAACACCGGCACGTTGCGCCGGGCGGCAATCGCCAGCCCGCGATGGGCGGTCGGGCTGTTGCCCCAGACGGCGACCATGTCATCAGGCCCCGGCAGGCCCAGCCGCAGCCGGTACCCTGCCAGTGTCAGTATCCGGCGCACCCGTGACTGGGTGACAAACCCGCCATTATAAACAAACAGCCGGGTGTTTTCACGCCCGGCTGGTAACCCCGTCGGGTGGCGCATCATGGCCTAGTTGGTCAGGGTTGCGAGGTTCGCAAATGGAGTCAGACCGCCGGAAATCAGCGAAATCGTCTTGGTCCACTGCGCATAGGGTGCCTCGGTTACGTACAATGTATCGTCGTCGCGGATCACGAAATCACGGGCGACGAACAGCCCGTTTGGCTCGGTCAGGTTCAGCACGTAAATCATGCGCTGTGCGCCTTGCATATCGGTCCGCCCCAGCACCTGGCCGGCAATTTCGGCCGGTTCGTTGCGAAAGATGAACACCCCGGTGGGGTCCGAGGCAACCGATATCAGGCCGCCAACCTGGGCGATTGCCTCAAGTGCGGACATGTCTTGTGTCTCGAATGGGATGCGGGCCTGCTGTCTGGTCGCCCCCAGCGCGGTAAAGGACCGCTGGTCTTCTTCGACCAGAATCCGGTCGCCGCCACGCAGGGCGATATCCAGCTTGGGGTTGTCGAACAGGTCCTGGAACCAGATTTTGCCCTGGGCATTGCCGCGGATCACGGTCACCTGGGCGATTTCCGGCTGAATTGTCACGCCACCTGCACGGGCCAGCATTGATGCCAGGGTCCGTGTGGGGCGTTCGATCGGGTAAATACCCTGCGCACCAACCGCGCCCACAAGGCTGACGGTAGAGCCATCCCCGGCAAGGCGACGCACCTGGACCTGGGGGTCCGGGGTCTGCTCCTCCAGCTTGGCAGTGATGATTTCACGCAGCTGGTTGGGGGTGTTGCCTGCCGCGCGTATGCGTCCGGCATAGGGCACAAAGATGAACCCGGCGCTGTCAACCTGCACTTCGTCCAGAATGGTCGAGTTCTGGGCCTCGCCTGCCAGCAGCCCGTCATCGACGTTTTCCCAGATCGTAAGACCAAGAATATCACCGGGCCGGATGGTGTCTGATGTCAACTGGGCGGCGTTCTGGAACGAACGGTCAAAGCCCAGTGCCGGCACCACAGCGGTCGCTCGCGTGACCCGGTCATTGACCGACACGATATAGGCGTCGCCCTCTTTCTGGACAGAGCCCGCGTATATTTCACGCTTGTTCGGGCCGACCCGTGGCAACGTACACGCACCAAGAATACTGACCAGCGCCAGCATTGCGATGGGCATTGCCCACCGGTCTGAAACGGATTTCACTGCTCGGTCTCCTCGACCTGTTATTGTTCTGCCTCGGTCTTTTTTTCTTAACCTACCGGAATCCGTCGGGAAAATCCAGTGCTGTGCGCAGCGGGGGTTATGTCACAACGCGCAACTGTTGCCGTGGGGCCGCTGTGCCCGATTTCAGCGCCTCATAAGGGTCTTCGGACGACAGCATCATATCGACCACATGGCGCAGCAGCTGACGTCGTCCACGCGTCGAATAAAATCCGCCCGGCACCTGGCTGGTTTCCAGAAGGAAGCGGCGGTAATCCTTGTAGGCACGGTTGTCGGGCCGGGTGGCCCCGGCGAAAAAGTCACGCAAACGCTGGTTCGAGATGAATTCCGGTTTGTCATAGACGGCGCGTCCGAACACCTTGAGCGGGATACCGCGCCAAAGTACCTGCTGCGCAGCGGTGGAATTGACGGTAACGGCGCTGCGCGCATCATTCAGAAGCTGCGCCAGCTTGCCGCCACGCACGTAATGCACCCGGTCGGTGATGCCGTGTTCGCGGGCCAGGCGGCGGACCTCTTGTCTGATCGCCACCCGACCATCCTCGAGCGGGTGGGCCTTGACCACCAGGTGATGATGACGCGGGGCGCCGCTGGCAAAGCCTTTGATGACCTCGCCCAGAAATTCGGTCATGGTCGAGAAAGGAGAGTGCATCTGAAAGCTGGAGTCATGTTCCAGTTGCAAAAGCGCCAGATGATAGGGGAAACCGCCGCGCCGGATACGCCAGGTGGCGCTGCGCCGTTCAATCGCATGGGCGGGCATCAGAAGAAGGCGTTGCAGATAAAGCTGAAATTCCTTGGTGACGGGCATGTCGCGGTGGGGCCGGAAATTGCGATATTTCCGATTTCTGAACATCACGAACCAGTGGTACAAAGCGCCGTAGAACACATGCTGGCGCATGTCGCCCCAATGCGCCGGGGGCAGGGGGGATTCCATGTCCGAACACGCCAGTGCGCTTTGCATGCTGGGGATGTCCATGTCCATCAGCCGCGAATTCCCGTTTGATCCGCCGCGTTCATAGGTGACCCAATAGGGGCGCATGTACCCTTCTTCGAACACATGGACCGTCAGGCCACGTGCGCGGGCCGCCTTGATGGCCACGTCATGAATTGGGCGGGTATCGCCATAAAGCACAATGTCGGTGATCTGGCGCGCATCCAGGATGCGGTCAATTTCATCGGGCCAATCCTGGGGTGTCCCGTGGTAGGGCAGATAACTTTGAGAGTGAAACCAGAAGGCCTGATCCCCCGCGTTGAAGCCCACACGCCACACCCGCGCGCCAGCCGTGCGCAACATTTGCGCCAGGCCATGAAAGAACGGCCCATGGGGCCCTTGCAGAAACAGAAATACCCGTGTTGTCTGGGCAGGGGGGGTCATGGGTGCACCTTGTCGCCACAGTGGCATGCCTTGGTTCCTAACGGTTTTCTGTGACCAAACTATGACTGGTGCACCGGTTTGACGCAAGGCGCGGGGCTTGCCCCTTTGGGGTCGGGCGGGTAGGCCAGAACCCAGAGGGAAAAGCCAGAACCCAGAGGGAAAAGCAGGAGCGCATTATGTTTACAGGCATCATCACCGATATCGGCACCGTGAAGGAACTGGAACAGACCGGCGATTTGCGGGCACGCATCGCAACGGGCTATGACACGGACAGGATCGACATAGGCGCGTCGATTGCCAGTGACGGCGTGTGCCTGACGGTGATTGGCCTGGGGGCCGGGTGGTATGATGTTCAGATCAGTGCCGAGACCGTGTCAAAGACCAACCTTGGGGGTTGGGACGTGGGAAGTCGGGTAAACCTTGAACGCGCCTTGCGGGTTGGCGACGAACTGGGCGGGCATATCGTGTCGGGCCATGTGGATGGCGTGGCCGAGGTGGTTGGGATTGAGGATGAGGGCGACAGTACCCGCGTCACCCTGCGGGCCCCGGCAGAACTGGCGCGCTTTATTGCGCCCAAGGGATCTGTGGCGCTGAACGGGACCTCGTTGACGGTGAACGATGTGCGGGGGTGTGATTTTGGCATCAATTTCATTCCTCACACCAAAGAGGTCACGACCTGGGGTGATGTGGCCATTGGGGATTTGGTGAACCTGGAGATTGATACGCTGGCGCGGTACGTGGCCAGGCTGGCTGAAGCTGGCTGAGGCTGGGTTGGGAACGCCCACCTGGGGTGGGCGTGGCCTCCGGCGGGGATATT